>NZ_JBHYXD010000035.1:17646-48789 GCF_042751995.1 Streptomyces sp. NPDC059371
TTTAAACACCCCCCCCCCCCATAAAAACACACCAAAACTCGCGCCGCCCTATAGTTTTCTTATAGCCCCCCCCCCCCCCGGGGGGGGGGGCCGCCCCCCCCCCCCCGCCCCGGGGTCCCGGGCCGCTCACGCGGCCGGGGGTCACACCGTTACGGCGTGACCTTCTCGATCTTCACGCTGCCGAGGCCGGCGACCGTGCCGCGCGCGTTCACGAGCTGCACCTGACCGAAGAACTCGCGTCCCTCGGGCGCCGCCGCGGCGGCGGTGACCGAGCCGGACACCGTGGCCGAGGCGCCGGTGGCGAGCTTCACCGGGATGGAGTCGTCGACCGTCACCGTGCCGAGCGCGCTGGAGAAGAACACGTCCCGGTAGTCGTAGGCGGTCGAACCCGACGGGACCGCGTAGCCCGCGACCTCGATGGTGTACGTCCCGGCGGCCGGGTTGGCGATGGAGACCGCCTCCTCCGAGTCACCGTCCGCGGACTGTCCGACGACGGTCCCGGCGGCGTTCTTCACCGTCAGGTCCAGGTCGGCGGCGTTGTCCGAGACGTTGCCGATGACCACGTCGAGCGACGCGGCGCCCGCGGGCACCTCGACCGTGGTGGTCTGCGTCGCGCCCTCGGTGATGGTCGGCCGCGCGTTCTTGGAGGAGCCGAGCGGACCGCCCTTCAGCTTGCCGTCGATCGCGGCGAAGTTGTTCGTCACCTTCCAGGAGGCGGTGGCCGGGGTGCCGACCTTGGCCTCGGGGACGGTCACGACGGCCGGGTCGAAGGCCGCGCCGAGCACGGCGACGTCCAGCTTGTACGGGTTGTCGAGCAGCGGCGAGGTGCGGCGCGCCTCGACCTCGATCTCCCAGACGCCGGGCTGCGGGTCGGCGTACGAACGCACGTCGGGCTTGCAGCCGTTGCCGTCGAGGTAGTTGTTGTAGCAGTACGGGGTGCTGGTGTTGTCGACCGGAACGCCGTACGGGTGGATCGCGATGAACCGGGTCTGGCTCTTGTCCTTGAGCCCGCCGATGGCGGCCTCCAGGGACGTGGCGCCCTCGGGGACCGTCACGAAGTACGAGGTGGTGCTGTTGCGCTGCACCGAACTCGACTTGCTGTAGGTGTACTTGAGCGGCGAGGAGACCACGACGGTCGACAGGATCTGCTTGTCGACGCCCTCCGTGCGCGGGTCGTCCACCTCGAGGATCGCGCTCTTGAGCCCGGCGGACTCCGGCGCGGCCTGGACCTTGACGGTGACCGGCTGGTTCAGCGGGAGGTTCACCTCGTCCTTGCCGAGGATCCGGAAGGTGCCGGAGGCGTTGTTCTCGAAGGACAGCTCGTGCCGGACCGGCCGGTCCGCGCCCGAGGTACGGGTGACGGTGATGTCGTACGTCTTGCGCTGCCCGGCCTTGAGGCCGCCCTCGCGGTCGTACAGGCCGGTGCCGAAGCCCGGCGTTTTCAGCGCGTAGTCGATCGCGGTGTCGACCGGTGCCTTGACCGTGTAGTCGTGGGCGGTGGCGCCGTCCTTGATGGAGTCCCAGGCGTCACCGATGTTGATGAGGCCCGCGCCCTCCTCGTACGCCTGAACGCCCTTGATGTGGTCGGCGGTCGACGTCAGCGCGGTGCGCAGGGTGGCCGGGGTGAGGCTGATGCCCTTCTGCTTCGCCGCGCTCAGCAGCAGCGCCGAGGCGCCCGCGGCCTGCGGGGAGGCCATCGAGGTGCCCTGGAGCATCGAGTAGCCGGCCGGAAGGGTGTAGCCCGCCTCGGCGACCGGGGAGCCCGGCAGCCAGGTCTGGGTGGAGTTGATGGAGGCGCCGGGCGCGCTCAGCGTCGGCGTGAAGCCGCCGTCCTCACGCGGGCCGCGTGAGGAGAAGGGCAGCATCGCGTACTTCTTCTCCACCTGCGAGCCGTAGTTGGCGGCCCACGTCTCCTTGGAGATGGTCGCGCCGACCGAGATGACCTTGTCGGCCAGGCCCGGGTCGCCGATGGTGTTCGCGCCGGGGCCGGAGTTGCCCGCGGAGATCACGAGCTGGACGCCGTAGGTGTCGATGAGACGCGTGTAGAGCTCGGAGCGCGCGTTGTTGCCGTCGTTGAGCGCGGGCAGGCCGCCGATGGACATGTTGACGATGTTCACACCGCGGTTGGCGACGAGGTCGATCATGCCCTCGGTGAGCGCCACGTTGGTGCAGCCGCCGGTCCAGGTGCAGGCGCGGGAGGAGACGATCTTCGCTCCGGGCGCGGCGCCGTTCATCTTCCCGCCGAACAGGCCGTTGGCGGAGGTGATGCCCGCGACGTGCGTACCGTGCTCGGACTCGATGACGCCGATGTTGACGAAGTCGGCCTTCTTGCCGACCCAGGTCCCGCCGTACGGGTCCATGGGTACGTCCTTGCGGATCTCCACGACGAACGGCTGCCGCTCGACGACGTCCGTCGCCGGGTTGTCGGTGCCGAAGTAGCCGATCTGGAAACCGTCCTTGTACGGCTTCATCGGCGTGTCGTCGGTGAAGTCGCCGTTGTTGTTCAGGTCGACGGTGACCGTGGCGCCCGCCGGGTCGTAGAGCACGCCCCACACGTCGGTGGTGTCACCGTCGCGGTTCGCGTCGCCCGCGGCGTCGCCGCCCGCCGTCGCCGACTCCCGGAACGTGCTGATCTCGTACGAACCCGCCGGCGCCGTCCACGTCCTGCCGCTGTACGTGAAGGTGGGCCCGGCCACGGGGGTGACCATCGCGCGCCAGGTCGCGTCGCTGTCGAGGATCGGGTCGGTCGAGGTGACCCAGTCGACGATCTTGCGCTCTCCGGTGGTGGTCTTCTGCAGGGCCGGGTGGCCCAGGTCGACGCCGGAGTCGAGGATGCCGATGGTGACGCCCCGGCCGTCCGCCTTCGGGTGGTCCTTGACGAAGTCGACCGCACCCGTCTCGAAGGAGGGGTTGTACGGGTTCTCGGCGGGGGTCTTCTTGCCGGGACCGGAGTAGGTGGCGGCCGTGGAGGTGTTGCTGCCGTGCTTGGCCGTGTCGGCGCTCGGGGTCGGGTCGTCCAGCGCGATCTCCTGGCGCAGGTCGATCCCGTGCACCGAGGACAGCTTCGCGGCGGCGGCGATGGCCGAGTCCGCCCTGCTCGTCGGGACGGTGGCGCGGACGTAGCCGAGTTTGTCGTAACTGCGGCCCACCGAGCCGCCCTTGACGGCGTCCAGCTCCTTGGCGACCTGTTCGGTCTGGCCGGGAGCCGTCGCGATCATCATCGTGACGTTCTTGTCGCCGTCGGCCTTGGCGTCGGCGAGGAGGTCGGCGTCGTCCGAACCGAGTTTGGCGGCGGCGGACTTGGTGCCGGGGTCGGCCGTGGGCGCGCCCGAGTCCGCGGAGAAGGCCATGGGTATCGGCCCGGCCGCGGAGAGCGCGGCCACCAGGCCCGCTGCCATGGCCAGACGGGCCACGCGTCTCGCGCCCGATATAGGTGCGCGCTGAGGGTCGGAGGTCATCTGCATCCCTTGTAGGTAAAGGAACGAGCGTGGAACGGCCGGTTCCGGCGGTTCTTGTGGCACCGGTCGCATCAGTCCGGAATGTGGACCCGGATGACCGCTCAGCTTTGCTCAAGGGGCAGTTGTTTGGGGAGAGTTGACCAAGCAAGGATGGACGCATGGCGTACTTCCGCCATGCGTCATGCCGTCGATGGCGGGCTATGAGGGCATATCCCGGACGGCTCGGATGTCTCTCTTTGTCGATTCAGCTCTCTTTTGTGCGCGCGTAGTGGCGGGACGCCTTCGCGCGGTTACCGCAGGCCGCCATCGAGCACCAGCGCCGGGTGCCGTTGCGTGAGGTGTCGAAGAAGTGCAGGACGCAGGACTCGTGGGCGCAGCGGCGGATGCGGTCCGGGGCGGCCTGGAGCAGTTCCAGGTAGTCGCGCGCGGCGAGCCAGGCCGGGCCCCAGGAGGGGTCGTCGAACTCCGGTGTCCCGCCCGGTCCTCGGCCGGTCAGGGTCAGCCGGACGCGTCCGTGCGCGAGGACGGCGTCGACGCGGGCGGCGGCCTCGGCCGGGAAGCGGGACCCCTCTCCGCCGGCCTGTCCGTGGGGGGCGCCGACGGCGGCGCGCAGGGTGTCGCGGGCTTCGAGCGTGTGCCGCAGGACGGTGTCGTCGGCCGGGAAGTCGAGCCCGTTGCCCGCCAGCCACACCGCGAGGCCCCCGGTGTCGGCCAGCAGGTCCCGCACCGCGCCCTCGTGGACCCAGCGGGTGTTGAGCAGGTCGAGCGAGACCGGTTCGCCGGTGAGCGGGCGGGGGTCGGGGCTGGTGGACATGGAGTCTCCCTTCGCGGCTAACCACTCAAGGGTAGGTCAGCGGTTGACGTCCTCGATTCTAACCCTTAATGTCTATGATAAGGGTTAGCCTCTCGATGGGGCGGCCAACGGCAGAAAGGCAGAGTGCGTGCCGGGCGTCGCCGGGCAGACGGGACTTTGCGGACACGCCCCAGCACCTGGAGTCGTCATGACCTATCACTCCGGCTCGCGGGCCATCCAGGACCGGGTCGGCGTCCGGGACCTCGCGGATCATGTGGGCCGGGCCGTCGGCCAGGGCATCCGGCCCGTGGTCGCCGCGTTCCTGGAACTCCAGCCCATGCTGGTCGTCGGCGCGGCGGCCCCGGAGAGCGGCACGCCACCGGAGCGCGAGGCCGCCCCGGAGGGAAGCGGCGGTGTGTGGGCCTCGCTGCTCACCGGCGAGCCGGGATTCGTGCGGGCCACCGGCGCCCGGCAGATCTCGGTCGTGGGCGGCCTTCCGGCCGGTGATCCGCTCACCGGCGCGCTCGCCACCCCGGGCACCGCCGTCGGCACCATCGCACTCGACCCGCGCACCCGTCGCCGCATGCGCATCGACGGCCGGGTCCGGCCGACCCCGCGCGGCTTCGCCGTCGAGGCCGACCAGGTCTTCGCCAACTGCCCCAAGTACCTCCAGCAGCGGCAGACGTACGAGACGGTGACCGGCCGGGCGCCGGGCGCTCCCCGGCGCGGCAGGGAACTCACCTCCTCTCAGCGGGAGTTCGTCGAGACCGCCGACACCTTCTTCCTCGCCACGGTCCACGCGCACGGCGCCGACGCCAGCCACCGCGGCGGCAACCCCGGCTTCGTGCGCGTCGAGGCACCCGGTGAACTGAGCTGGCCCGACTACCCCGGGAACTCCATGTTCCTGACCCTCGGCAACCTCACCGCCGATCCGCGCGCCGGTCTGCTCTTCCTGGACTGGACCTCGGGATCGGTGCTCCAGCTCACCGGCACGGCCCGCACCGAGTTCACCCCCGACGGCGAACGGACCGTCCGCTTCACCCTCACCGAGGCCGTCGAGACGCCCGCCGCCAGCCCGCTGCGGTGGTCCGCGCCCGCCTACTCGCCGGCGAATCCGTGAACGGGCGGGCCCGATCCGTGAACGGGCCGGCGAATCCGTGAACGGCAGGGCGGAGCCCCCGGATCCACCTCCCCTACCCCGCAAAATGAACACGGAGTGACCGTCCACAGGCGGTTCGGACAGGACTCCATGGACGTCCAGGGTGCGCGCAGATCGACGTACGGTGATCGGCGTCGCCCGTTGCCGCCCAGTTAACGCGCAGGTCATCCCCAGTGCCAACGATCCAGTACGAGCGGGGAGTTCGCCAGTCGAGCGCCCCGCGGCCACTGCCGACGCGTTCGCACTCGGGGAGACCGCGCCATGCCGCGCATACGCTCTGTCGCCACCGTACCCGCCCTCAACCGCCGCACCCTGCTGGCCGCCACCGGAGCGGTGTCCCTCTCCGCCGGAATCGGTCTGGCCCTGCGCCCGCAGTCCCCGGCGCACGCGGCGACGGCCGCCCAGGCGCCCGTCGCCGACTCCGTCGCCCACGCCGAGGGCCAGATGGCCACCACCGGCCCGAAGGCGCCGGCCGCGCTCGCCCCGTACAGCCGTGGCACGACCCTGGGCTCCGTCGCCACCCCGCGCTCCGGCTCGACCGGATACCGCAGACTCGGTGACGGCGCCGGCTGGAAGCGCGTCGTACGCGACGAACTGGCCGCGCCCAAGACGGGCCGAGCCGACCGGCGCACCGCGCTCGCCGCGTTCGTGCAGCTCACCGACCTGCACCTGATCGACGCTCAGCACCCGCTGCGCCTGGAGTACCTGCGCTCCCAGAGCAAGAGCGCCTGGCGCCCGCAGGAGGCGCTGACCGTCGCGGGCGCGGTCTCCCTGATCGAGCGGGTCAACTCGCTGCACGGAGCCCCCGCCACCGGAACCCCGCTGCACTTCGTCATGACCACCGGGGACAACACCGACAACAACTCCAAGACGGAGCTGGAGTGGTTCCTGAAGGTCATGAGCGGTGGCCGCATCACCCCCAACAGCGGTGACCCGCGACACTACGAGGGCGTCCAGGCCAGCAACCTGAAGACCTACTGGCAGCCGGACGCCGCCCTGCGCGACGCCGACAAGCAGCTCGGCTTCCCGCGCATCCAGGGCTTCCTGGAGGCGGCCATCCGCGAGCTGCGCAGCCCCGGCCTGAAGCTGCCCTGGTACTCCACCGTCGGCAACCACGACGCGCTCCCG
This sequence comes from Streptomyces sp. NPDC059371, assembly GCF_042751995.1. Taxonomy (NCBI): domain Bacteria; kingdom Bacillati; phylum Actinomycetota; class Actinomycetes; order Kitasatosporales; family Streptomycetaceae; genus Streptomyces; species Streptomyces sp. NPDC059371. The sequence continues at coordinate 24,185 of NZ_JBHYXD010000035.1, forward strand.
CTCGGCTGCTACGGATCGCGCGGCGACTCCTACCTCACCGAGTTCGCCGTCGGCGGCAAGAAGCTGATGTCACTGGGCTCGGCGGAGGCCACCACGCTCGCCAAGAGCATCAAGAACGGCAGCAGCCCGAAGGGCGCCGCCTTCCACGACCTGCTCAGGGCGCACGCCCGCGAGATGCGCTCGGTCACGCCCGACGAGAAGCGCGCGCCGTTCACCCCCGCCGAGTACATCAAGGCGCACCTCGACCCGGCCCACACCGGACCGGGCCCGATCGGCCACGGTTACTCCTCCGCTAACCTCTCCGCGGGCACGCAGTACTACACGTTCCGGATCGCCGAGGACGTCATCGGGATCAGCCTGGACACCACCGACCCCGGCGGCCACTACGAGGGCTCCATCGGCACGGCTCAGCTGCGCTGGCTGGAGAAGACGCTGCGCGAGAACGCGGACTCGTACGTCATCGTCTTCAGCCACCACACCAGCAAGACGATGCGCAACACCCACCCCGACCCCGCCCACCCGACCGAGCAGCGGCACGGCGGTGCCGAGGTCGTCGCCCTGCTCGCCCGCTTCAGCAACACGCTGGCCTGGGTGAACGGGCACACCCACAAGAACGAGATCATCCCGCACGCCGCCTCCGGCAACCGTTCCTTCTGGGAGATCTGCACCGCCTCCCACGTCGACTTCCCCCAGCTCGCCCGGGTCATCGAGCTGGTGGACAACAAGGACGGCACACTCTCGCTGTTCACCACCCTCATCGAGTCCGCGGCCCCGCACGCCACGGACTTCTCCGACCTCACCCAGACGGGCCTCGCGGCGCTGTACCGCGAGCTCTCCTTCAACGCCCCCGGCGCCCGCACAGACCTGTCGGGCACCTCACGCGATCGCAACACCGAACTGATCCTGAAGAAGGGCTGAAAAGGGGTCAACCCGCACTGTCCGGGCAACCCGCCGACGTGCCCTCGTGTCCCTCCCCCCGACCGAGTCCCACAGCGACAGGGGAAGACATGAGGGTTCGTACGGCACTGGTGGGGGCGATCGCCGCGGGGATCGCGGTGACGCAGGCGGGCATCGCGGCGGCGGCGCCCGCGAAGGACGGCCACGCGCCGACACGGCAGGCCCTGCAAACGGCGGTGCGCGACGGTGTGCCCGGGGTGACGGCGACGGCCGTGGACCGGCACGGCACCTGGTCGGCCACCGCGGGCGTCGGAGATCTGAGGAGCGGCGCACCGCGGTCCACGGCCGACCGCTACCGCGTGGGCAGCATCACCAAGACGTTCATCTCCACCGTCCTGCTCCAGCTCGAGGCGGAGGGACGGCTGTCCCTGGACGACACCGTGGACACCTGGCTGCCCGGCGTGGTGCGCGGCAACGGCAACGACGGCAGCGGGATCACCGTCCGCCAACTCCTCAACCACACCAGCGGGATCTTCAACTACACGGCCGACGACGGCTTCGGCGCCACGTATCTCACCAAGGACGGATTCCTGCGGCACCGCTACGACACGCTGACCCCCGAACAGCTCGTCGCCGTCGCCCTGTCCCACAAGCCGGACTTCGCGCCGGGCACGTCCTGGAACTACTCCAACACCAACTATGTCCTGGCCGGCATGGTGATCGAGAAGGTCACCGGCCGTTCCTACGCCTCGCAGATCCGCGACCGGATCATCAAGCCCCTCGACCTGCACGCCACTTCGCTGCCGGGCACCCGGGTGACGGTCCCCGGGCCGCACAGCAGGGCGTACTCGAAACTGGCCGAGACCACGACGGGCCCGACCTACGACGTGACCGCCCTGAATCCCTCCTGGGCGTCCTCGGCGGGGGAGGTGATCTCCGACGGCGCCGACCTGAACCGCTTCTACACCGCTCTGCTGCGCGGCAGGCTCCTGCCGCGCGAGCAGCTCAAGGAGATGAAGTCGACGGTCCGAATCGACGGCGTCCCGGACGGCGGCTACGGCCTCGGCCTCGTGGAGCTGAAGCTGAGCTGCGGCGTCCGGGTCTGGGGCCATGACGGCGGCATCCACGGCTCGTCCACCGCGGCCGTCACCACCGCGGACGGCCGCCGTTCCCTCGCCTTCAACTTCAACGGCGACTGGGCGGGCGACAGCCTGGCGGTCGTGGAGGCGGAGTTCTGCGGGACACGGCCGACCGCGACGAGCCCGTCCCGGGGCCGGTCCGGCAACTCGTCACAGGGCCTGTCCGAGGGCCTGTCCCCGGTCCTCGGCGACAGGCTCTAGCCGGCGGCTCCGGCGGCGAAGCTCACGTTCGCCGTCTCGACGGTGTCCCCGCGCCGGCCGGGCGCGCGCTGCTCTCTCCAGTACAGATTGGTGTGGGCGACGACCTCGGCCGGGGTGGGGGCGCCGTACGCGGTGAGGTCCTCCGTGGTGTGGGCGTCGCCGACCAGCGTGACGTCGTACCCCCGGGTGAAGGCGCTGTGGAGCGTGGAGCGGACGCACATGTCGGTCTGGGCGCCGGTGACCACGACATGACCGACGGCACGCTCGGCGAGCAGGTCCTCCAGACCGGTGGCCTCGAAGGAGTCGCCGTAGTTCTTGTGGACGACGGGCTCCGCCTCCTCCCGGACCAGCTCCGGCACGTACTGCCAGGAATCGCTGCCGTACTTCATGTGATCGTCGGAGTGCTGCACCCAGATCACCGGCACGGCCTCGGCGCGAGCTCTGGCGACGAGCGTGCCGATGTTCGCGATCACCCCCGAGAGGCCGTGGGCGCCGTCCACCGCTCCGTGCTGCATGTCAGTCAAGCGTCGCTCAGGCGGTAATAACTTCGCTGTTCAGACGACTGGGTGAGGTACTCGCGTACGCGTGCATGAGGCTGGTCACTGGTGGGCGTGCGCTGGCTGGTCGTGGCGTAGGAGGGAACTGGATTGGGCTTGGTCAGGTATCGGTTGATTTCACGTGGATGAGGTTGGCCCTGACGATGCGGGTGGTGGGGTGGTCTTCGCCCAGGATCCGCTCGAAGCCGGTGAGGGTCTGCTCATAGAGCGGGATCGCCCGGTCCAGGTCCCCCGCCGTCTCGTAGGCGCTCGCGAGGTTGTTGCGGGAGGCGAGCGCGTCGGGGTGGTCCTCGCCCAGGACCCGCAACCGGTCGGTGAGGGTCTGCTCGTAGAGCGGGATCGCCCGGTCGAAGTCCCCCACTGCCTGGTAGGCGCCTGCGAGGTTGTTACGGGAGATGAGCGTGGAGGGGTAGTCCTCACCTAGGACCCGTACGGAGTCGGTGAGGGTCTGCTCGTAGAGCGGGATCGCCCGGTCGAAGTCCCCCACCTCCTGGTAGGTGTACGCGAGGTTGTTGCGGGAGGCGAGCGTAGAGGGGTGGTCCTCGCCCAGGATCCGCATCCGGTCGGTGAGGGTCTGCTCGTAGAGCGGGATCGCCCGGCCGAAGTCCCCCACTGCCTGGTAGGCGCCTGCGAGGTTGTTGCGGGAGGCGAGCGCGTCGGGGTGGTCCTCGCCCAGGACCCGTACCCGGTCGGTGAGGGTCTGCTCGTAGAGCGGGATCGCCCGGCCTACGTCCCCCGCCGCCTGGTAGGCGCCTGCGAGGTTGTTGCGGGAGGCGAGCGCGTCGGGGTGGTCCTCGCCCAGGACCCGCAACCGGTCAGCAAGATTCTGCTCGTAGAGCGGGATGGCCCGGCCTACGTCCCCCATCGTCTGGTAGGCGCCTGCGAGGTTGTTGCGGGAGGCGAGCGTGGAGGGGTGGTCTTCTCCCAGGACCCGCACCCGGTCGGTGAGGGTCTGCTCGTAGAGCGGGATGGCCCGGCCGAGATCCCCCACCGTCTGGTAGACGTAGGCGAGGTTGTTGCGGGAGGCGAGCGTGTCGGGATGACCTTCTCCCAGGACTCGCACGGAGTCGGTCAGGGTCTGCTCATAGAGCGGGATGGCCCGGCCCGGGTCCCCCGCCGATTCGTAGGCGCCTGCGAGGTTGTTGCGGGAGGTGAGCGTGGAAGGGTGGTCCGCGCCCAGGATTCGCACCCGGTCGGTCAGTGTCTGCTCATAGAGCGGGATGGCCCGGCCCAGGTCCCCCACCGCCTTATAGGCGTACGCGAGGTTGTTGCGGGAGGTAAGCGTCTCGGGGTGGTCGGGGCCATGGAGGCGGGTGGATGTGTCCAGGGAGCGCTTCTTGTAGGTGATGGCCTGGGTGATCTGGCCTTGGCCTTGCAGATAGATGGCGATATAGGCGAGGAGGAGGTCAGTGTCTTCGGTGTCGTGGGTGGGGTCGGCGGCAAGGACGGTTTCAGCGTGCGGGAGCAGGGTGCGCCAGACGGGCCAGCCGGCCACGTTCCCATCCGGATCCTGAGGCAGCGCGGTGCGCAACAGCGTGGTGGCGTCGTTGCGGGCGGTGGTGATGGCGTCCTGGGTGCGGTGAGGGTCGGTATGGCCTGAAGCGGCGAGGTCTGGGGTGCGGGCAACGGTCTGGATGAGACGGTGAACGCTGAGGGTGTCGGCGTCCAGGGTGATCATGTTGTAGGCGGCAAGCTGGCTAAGGGCCTGGGCGTAGCTGACGGGGTCGTCGGTCAGGCCGGCCAGTAGGGCGCGGGGGATGGCGTTGGGGGCGTACCAGGCGGCGGTGCGCAGGATGTCGACGGCCAGGGGGGTGGTGCGGTGGAGGGCGTCGAGGGTGATGCGCCAGATGCGTGCCATGGTGCGCTGGGGGTCGCCGACCGCGGGTGCGGTGCTGGTGGTCTGGGCTGGGTGCTGGCGGAGCAGGTCGCGGTAGGTGCTGACAGGGATGCGGCTCTCGGAGATGAAGGCGCCGGCCTGTTCGAGGGCGAGCGGTAGGTGTCCGAGGTCGTCGGCGAGCAGGCGGGCGTGGTGCTCGTTGTCGGGGTCTGTCAGGCCGGTGAGCTGGGTGAGGAGATCCAGTGAGGCGGTGGGGGTGAGGAGGGGAAGGGCAAGTGGGTCGCTGGGCCAGCCGTTGGCGAAGCGGCTGGTGATCAGGTGGCGTCCGGCGTGGTGGAGCTGGCCCAGCAGGTGACGGGTGGTGTCCGGGTGTTCGGCGTTATCGAGGACGAGTAGCCAGCCAGGGTGGGTCTGGAGCCATCTCACGGCCCACTCCGCGTCCTCGGTGGTCGTGCGGCCGGTGACGCTGCCGTGGACGCTGGTCGACAGGGCGGCAAGGTCGGTGGTGATCTGTTCGGGAGTATCGGCGCGGACCCACCACACCAACTGGTAGAAGCCCCGGTGAGCATGGGCGTAGTGCAGCGCCAGAGTGGTCTTGCCAACACCACCCAGACCCTGAACCGTCTGCGTGATCGCTTTGGAGTCCTGCTCCATGGCCACAGCGAGGGAAGTGAGGGCTTCCTCTCGTCCGACGAAGACCCTGGTCGGCAGGTCCGGAAGGTTGTGCAAGCCCAACGGCGCATCCACGTCGTAGGGACCTGCCGGGGGATGGCCGCCGCCGGATGTAGCGGTGACATCCTCCAACACCACCGGATTTCCCGCGACTTTGATGGTGGCGGTGAAACCGGGGCGCGCGGCAAGAGTTGCCAGAGGGACGGCGATGAGCTGGTTGCCCGGGTACTTCCGTGCACGGTCGGTGGTCAGGACCCCGGTCAGCAGATTCCCGCAGAACAAGGCAGCCCCCGACGCCCCAGACCAGGACGACGACCCGCCGGCCGCACTCGGCGTGGCAACCTGATCAACGTGAGCAGTGATCAATCCAGACTTCAGGCCGGTAAGGGCCTCGATATGCCCGCGGATCTCCTTGGTGTCCCGCGTTTCGTCCCGCTGCTCGGCCTCTGGAAACCCCACCGCGACACAGGCCACACGCGTCTCGACCATGCCGGATGAGGGGACAGGTAGACGCCCCCAGCGCACCGCTTCCACTGAGGCGGGAGGCTGCCAAGCCGAGTCGGTGATCAGCAGCAAGGCGGCATCGGTGTGCAGATCCTGCTCGATATCGGGCGACGGCTCCGGCCACAAGACCTCGGCCGCCACCCACGCGGTCTCTTGTGTCCCGTGCAGGGCAAGTCGTCGTAACTCCACCGCACGCGGCGAGGTGGAGCCAGCGCCCTGGACGTTGTGATAGGCGGTCAGGACCAGGCGGTCCGTGATGAGGTAGCCCGTCCCAGCGGTCCGGCCCACCGGATCCCAGACCTCCACCACCCGTTGCACGTTCACTCCCAGATCCCCGTTCTGTGCATCTCCATCAGGCGCGCGTCAGCGAGGATGTCACTGGGGGCGCTGAGGAGTGTGGGCGCCGATCTTCTGGTCCTGGCCGTGCTCGTCGACCGGCTGCAACGTGATCTTCAGACGGGACGTGCTGCCGGCCGCGTACCCGGCCTTCGCCTCGACACTGGCACTCCAGGGAAGAACCGACACCTTCGCACCAGCCTGGCCGTCCTTCTTGACGTCCACGGCGAACTCCAGCTCCACCGGCCCGGTCCGGAACTGGATCCTCTGCCCATGACCATCGGTCATGGCCTGCTCCAACTCGGCCCGGATCGCGCTGATCGCCTCCGACAAACCCGCCCACGGCTCCTGCGACATCAGCGACTCCCCCTGATCTACCGACAACATCAGGCGGGCAGCGTAGCGACTACGCGACGGAGAAATGCCCCGGAATGACGATCTGCTACACGGCCAGGACGCAACCGCAACGAAGCTCAACAACCAGCCCGTTCCGCGTCCTTGCTCATCGCCCGTGCGGCATGGAGGGCTTGGTTTCATGATCGCTACTGGCGTCGCGCCCAGCTACCGTCCACCGTCGTAGAGGCGGTGATTGTCTCTCTCCGCGACGGCCTCGATCCCAGCGCTGCCGATGCGCCTTACATGTTGGACCAGCAAGCCACGGACTACGGATGCTGCCTGCTCATCTCAGCAACGTAGCCGTCGACAGCCCCCGGCGTCACGTCGATCAAGTGTTGCTCAGGCGGTAATAACTTCGCTGTTCAGACGACTGGGTGGGGCACTCGCGTACGTGTGCATGAGGCTGGTCGCCGGTGGGTGCGCGCTCGCTGGTCGTGGAGGAACTGGCACTACTTGGAGCTAAAGTCTGCGCTCATCGTTAGCCTTGATCAGGCTTTGTCGATTTTGCGTGGGTGAGGTTGGCTCTGACGATGCGGGTGTCGGGGTGGTCTTCGCCCAGGACCCGCACCGAGTCGGTGAGGGTCTTCTCGAAAAGCGGGATCGCCCGGCCCAGATCCCCCGCCGACCGATAGGCGTACGCGAGGTTGTTGCGGGAAGCGAGCGTGTCGGGGTGGTCCTCGCCCAGAACCCGCACCCGGTCGGTGAGGGTCTTCTCGAAAAGCGGGATCGCCCGGCCCAGATCCCCCGCCGACCGATAGGCGCCCGCGAGGTTGTTGCGGGAAGCGAGCGTGTCGGGGTGGTCCTCGCTCAGAACCCGCACCCGGTCGGTGAGGGTCTGCTCGAAAAGCGGGATCGCCCGGCCCAGATCCCCCGCCGACTCGTAGGCGGACGCGAGGTTGTTGCGGGAGACGAACGTGGTGGGGTGGTCTTCGCCCAGAACCCGCACCCGGTCGGTGAGGGTCTGCTCGTAGAGCGGGATCGCCCGGCCCAGATCCCCCGCCGACCGATAGGCGTACGCGAGGTTGTTGCGGGAAGCGAGCGTCGAGAGGTGGTCTTCGCCCAGGACGCGCACCCGGTCGGTGAGGGTCTTCTCGTAGAGCGGGATCGCCTGGCCCAGATCCCCCGCCGACTCGTAGGCGCCCGCGAGGTTGTTGCGGGAGGTGAGCGTGGACGGGTGGTTTTCGCCCAGGACCCGCACCAAGTCGGTGAGGGTCTGCTCGAAAAGCGGGATCGCCCGGCCCAGATCCCCCGCCGACTCGTAGGCGCCCGCGAGGTTGTTGCGGGAGACGAACGTGGAGGGGTGCTCGGGGCCGTGGAGGCGGGTGGACGCGTCCAGGGAGCGCTTCTTGTAGGTGGTGGCCTGGGCGATCTGACCTTGGTCTTGGAGGTAGACGGCGGTGCGGGTGAGAAGGAGGTCGGTGTCTGCGGTGTCGTGAGTGGGGTCCGCGGTGGTGAGGAGAGCTTCAACGTGCGGGAGCAGGGTGCGCCAGGCGGGCCAGCCGGCCACGTTCGCTTCCGGATCGTCGGGCAGCGCGGCGCGCAGGAGCGTGGTGGCGTTGTTGCGGGCGGTGGTGATGGCGTCCTGAGTGCGGTGAGGGTCGGCATCGTCTGAAGTCGTGAGGTCTGGGGTGCGGGCGACGGTCTGGATGAGGCGGTGGACGCTGATGGTGTCGGCGTCCAGGGTGATCATGTTGTAGGCGGCGAGCTGACCGAGAGCCTGGGTGTAGCTGACGGGGTCGTCGGTCAGGCCGGCCAGTAGTCCGCGGGGGATGGCGTTGGGGGCGTACCAGGCGGCGGTGCGCAGGATGTCGACGGCCAGGGGGGTGGTGCGGCGGAGGGCGTCGAGGGTGATCCGCCAGATGCGCGCCATGGTGCGCTGGGGGTCACCGTCGGCGGGGGCCGTGCTGGTGGTCTGGGCTGGGTGCTGGTGGAGCAGGTCGCGATAGGCGCCGACAGGGATACGACTCTGGGCGATGAAGGCGCCAGCTTGTTCGAGGGCCAGGGGTAGATAGCCGAGTTCATCGGCGAGCAGGCGGGCATCGTGTTGATTTTCGGCGTCCGTCAGGGCGGTGAGCCGGGTGAGCAGGTCGAGGGAGGCTTCGGGAGTGAGGAGGGGGAGGGCGAGGGGTTCGATGGGCCAGCCGTGAGCGAAGCGGCTGGTGATCAGGTGGCGTCCGGCGTGGTGGAGCTGGCCCAGCAGGTGGCGGGTGGTGTCGGGGTGTTCGGCGTTGTCGAGGACGAGGAGCCAGCCGGGATGGGTCTGGAGCCATCCGATGGCCCATTCCGCGTCCTCGGCGGCGGTGCGGCCGGTGGCGTCGCCCTGGATCCGGGTGGTCAGGCTGGCGAGGTCGGTGACGATCTGTTCCGGAGTATCAGCGCGGATCCACCAAACCAGTCGGTAGGACCCCCGATGGGCGTGGGCGTAGTGCAGGGCCAGGGTGGTCTTGCCGACACCGCCGAGGCCGTGGACGGTCTGTGTGATCGCTTTGGAGCACTGCTCCATGGCTGCGGCCAGGTCGCTGAGGGCCTCTTCTCGGCCGACAAAAACCCTTGGGGGCAGGTCGGGAAGATTGTGCAGACCCGCAGACTCGTTCACGTCGTAAGGGCCCGCTGCGGGCTGGTCACCGCTGCGGGGCGTAGTGATGTCCTCGGGAATCAGCTCGTTGCCCGCGGCTTTGATGACGGCGGTGAAGCCGGGGCGTGCCGCGAGCGTGGTCAAGGGAACAGCGATGAGCTGGTTGCCGGGGTAATGCCCTGCACGGTCGGTAGTCAGGACCCCAGTCAGCAGGTCCCCGCAGAACAAGACAGCCCCGGATGCCCCGGACCAGGACGACGCCCCGCTCGCCGTATTCGGCGTGGCGACGTCGTCGATGTGTGCGGTGATCAGGCCGGATTTCAATCCGCTCAGGGTCTCGATATGCCCGCTGATCTGCTTGGTGTCCCGTGTTCCGTCCCGCTGCTCGGCCTCTGGGAACCCCACCGCGACACAATCCACCCGTGCTCCCGCGGTACCGGGCGAGGGGGCGGGCAGGCGTCCCCAACGCACCGGTTCCAGGGGAGCGGGAGGATGCCAGGCCGAGCCGGTGATCCGAAGCAAGGCGGCGTCGGTGTGGGGATCCTGGTCAATGTCCGGGGGCTGCTCCGGCCACAGAACCTCGGCCGCGACCCACTCTGATTGCTTTTCTCCATGCAGAGCGAGTGGCCGTACCTCCACCGCACGCGGTGAAGTGGAGCTGGCGCCCTGGACGTTGTGATAGGCGGTCAGGACCAGGCGGTCCGTGATGAGGTAACCCGACCCGGCGATCTGTCCGACCGGGTCCCAGACCTCCACTACCCGTTGCACGTTCACTCACAGATCCCCGTTCTGCGCATCTCCATCAGGCGTGCGTCAGTGAGGGTGTCACTGGGGGCGCTGGGAGGTGTGGGCACCGATCTTTTGGTCTTGACCGTGTTCGTCGACCGGCTGCAATGTGATCTTCAGACGGGACGTGCTGCCGGCCGCATATCCGGCCTTCGCCTCGACGCTGGCACTCCAGGGAAGAACCGACACCTTTGCGCCGGCCTGACCGTCCTTCTTGACGTCCACGGCGAACTCCAACTCCACCGGCCCAGTACGGAACTGAATCCGCTGCCCATGGCCATCGGTCATGGCCTGCTCCAACTCGGCCCGGATCGCACTGATTGCCTCCGACAAACCCGCCCACGGTTCCTGCGACATCAACGACTCCCTGATCTTCCCGACAGTGACATCAGGCGGGCAGCGTAGCGACTACCTGACGGAGAAATGCCCCAGAATGGCAATCTGCTACACGGCCAGGACGCAACCGCAACGAAGCTCAACAACCGGCCCGTTCCGCGTCCTTGCTCATCGCCCATACGGCATGCAGGGCTCGGCTTCATGACCACTACTGGCGTCACCCAGCTACCACTCGCTGCCGTAGAGGCGGTGATCGCCTGTCTCCGCGACGACGTCGACTCCGGCACCTGGCACCGCCGACGTGCTGGACAAGCAGGTCACGGGCTGGATACTGCCTGCTCATCGCAGCAACGTAGCCGTCGGTAGGCCTCAACATCACGTCGGTCAAGTGTTGCTCATACAGCAATAACTTGGCTGCTCACGGGACTGGTTGAGCTGTTTCGTACGCTGCGGTCCCGTCCTACCTCGTCGCCTTGTGCCGGAAGCAAAGCTGACTAGGGCGGCTCGTGCGGGCGATGACTGGAGTATCGGCGGCCGGACGGCGGCCGTCTGAAACCTTGAAACGCTGCGCATCTGGGGCTGGCAGAAGATTTTTCGCATCTGGTGATATAGGCGCCACGGAGTACCTGAGAGTTGCTGTCCACCCCGAAAGCAACCACTGGAGCACCAGATGCCCGAAGAGATGCATGGCGACCGCCCGGCATCCTCCGAGCCGTCCACGCGGACGTCGTCCAGCGAGGACGGCGCTAGCGCATCCAACGCACAGCCCTCAGCTGACACGCCGCGCGTCCTCTCGGACGAAGCGCGTGAGCAGCTGACGCGCGCCATGGAACAGAAGAACATGCACATCGGACGGATGTCCAAGAAGGTCGGCCGTCCCATGGCGGAGGACATGTGGCAGAAGATCCTCCTTGAGTTCCACACTCGGTTGCTGAACCACGGTCCAGTCGATCGCCTGGACTCATACATCAACCGGTGCGTGACGAACATGCTGAGCAAGTTGCGGACCACGATCGAAGTCGTGATCGGCGATGAGAATCTCGAACTGATTGCTCGGCAAGCGGCCGACGATCCCCAGATTGCGAACGTTTTCTACTACAACCACGAACTCATCGAGGCCGTGCATGGGATCCGGAAGTCCGACATCCTCACCAAACGCGAGGCCGACGTATACGTACTGGGCCAGATCCTAGGCGAGGACAACAACGTCATCGCGGAGTGGCTCGACCCGCCCGGCACCGCGGCCAGGGTTGCCACGATCAAGTGGAGGGCCATGCGGAAGGTCCAACGGGCCTGGCGTGAGGGCAAATTCACTCACCTCGGATATGAGCCCCCACGGAAGTGATTCGCACTGGAGCGCGCCGCTCCCGTACGAGCCAGTCCCCCTGGTTCGTACGGGGGCGGGGGGAGCCAGTGACTCGCCCCCAGCTCCGCCCTACTGCAATAGGACGGAGCCAGACCGGCATCGCAGCGGACCTTAATCGGCGGGTCTGTCCGGTCGATAAAAAGGAGAATTCAGTGCAAAGTATCTTGGTGCCACTGGTAGCGGCTCTGTCCGCCGCATGGAACGGTTTGGTGTCGTGGTTGTTCGGGCTCTTCACGTCGGCGCCGGCGGTCAGGCTGCCCAAGGTCGTCCTGGCCCCGGAAGCCGGAGAGCCTGTCTCTGCAACTCTTCCAGGGCAAGTCGCCCGGATTTAAGAACCGCATGCTAGGAACTATGCGCACGTGACATGTCGGCGTGTTCATGTGGCGCTTGAGGGGCCCCCGTGATCGGGGGCCCCTTTTCTACCTGGATGTAGCTACAGGGGGGGCAGGCCCGGTAAGAGACCTGCTCTCCTCAACGCCCCACAAGCTCAAGGACAACATGAACGGGTTTATCTCGGATCTCCTGGCAAGTGGCGTACCGCTGAAGGTCGTCATGCCGCTGCTACTGATCAGCGCACTCGTCCTTCTTGTCCGCACCAGCGCCAACGCCGTCGCAACTGTGATCAAAGCTATGCACCCCGGCGACTCCGCAGACGCCGTGAAGATGCACACCGCTCGGATCCAGCACCGCCAGTGGAAAGCCGAGCGCCGCGACCGGAACCGGCGGGCCCGTGCCGCCCGCCGAGCCTGCGTCCGTGCGGGCATCCGAGTCCGGTATCGCCGCCACCAAGATGTTCAGCGCTTGGCGGACCCCATCGTGCTCCCCCGACTCGTGTTGCCTCCCGAGGAGCTCCTGGCACTACCGACGTCGCTGGCGACTCCCCTCCCGACCGCACAGCCTGGAGCGGCGGAGACGGCCTAGCAATCACTCGGGCGCCGGACGCGCCCGACTAAAGGTCACTGGACGCTGTCACTGCATGTCCGAACCGTCTTGGTCAGGGTCGGATGCATATACCTGCGCTATGGCCTCATCGTGAGTCACGGTCACTATCGGCTGGACGTTTCCCGCATGTATTTCTGAACGACCGTTGAGGCGGAGCTCACAGCAGTAGCACAGGAAATCCTCCACCTCTAGCATCGCCCACTGGATTCCCTCGCCATCCTCAGAAGCCAGATTTTGTGCACTCACATACTCCCCCGAGAGTAGGCCGGGATTTCCACAGGCGGGGCAATCGAATCTACGGTGTTTCGGCTCAACGAATACAAGGAGTGTCGCCCTTGTTTGCAGGATGCTGCACTCCGCTTCGCTCAACGACTTAAAGCGTTGCGCAGCGTCCGCTAGAAGTTTATGAACGCGTTCCCTGTGTCGCTGTTCAGCTCCGTTTTTGAGGCGGTCAGCCTGGGCGAGATGAACGTGCCAGAAGGAATAACGATCGAAGTGCAGATCAGCCAACAGAGAGTCGATGATTTTGACGAAGTTCGCCGCCGTCTCTTCAAGGTCGAATTCTCCAGCACCGCCATGCGTGGACCAGTTGCGAGCTTCTATGAATTTTTCCAGCGATTCTCGGGAAGCATCGATCTGTACGCCGATGGCTTGGAGGCGGGCAAATGCCACCTGCAAGCCAACCGTTCTCACCTTAGGGCGCTGCCCAGGAAGCGTGACCACGGTCAGCCCTAGGAGCGCGGCGAGTGAGCTGAAGGAATTGGACTGAAGCTCCGCAAGAAGTGCGGGGCTCCGGCGTACGAGACATGCTTTGGCGATCCGTTCAGTCGCCACTCCTGCTTGCAGGCCGAACATGTCAGCCGATTCGTCCAGGTAAGCCTGCATAGCCCGGAAAGTATAGTTCCGCCCGTCATCCAACAATTGTCGCTCGTCGAACACTTCCCTTGCCTTCCTTGCCGAAAAAATATTCTCGCAGCTGTCGCCCAATTATTTCGACTTTGACAGAGAGTGCTACTCAATTACCTTAGCTCCAGGGTCAGGGCCTGGCGATTGACGGAAACTGGACAGGGAACGTAAGCGGTCGGGTTTAGAACGGAAGTTCGGGCCTGGCTGCACCCCGCTTGATGGTCGTGATTCGTTCGTGGAAGTCGCGTGTTGCGGCCTCCCGGGGGTATCGGGAGCGGAGTTCCTTGTCCAGCTCGTCGGCGACTAAAAGCAGAGACGGGAGCGACTTCCGGTCGGCTTCGAGTGCCGTAGTGCCCATGCCGATGGCTTCTTCGATCTCGCCCATGCGGGCGGCGGTGACTCCAAGGGTGAGTCGGGCTTCTGCTGCGCGCATGGGGGAGATTTCGGTGCCGTCGGGGCCCGTGCTGATGCGGATCACTGAGCGGGCGTGGGCGGCGGCGCGTTCGTCGTCTCCGAGGAGGCGGTACGCGTCCATCTCGTAGAAGTCCCACTTATCGGGGTCGATGATGAAGTGGTGTTCGGGATGGTCCGGCCGCGGTAGTCGGTCCAGGCGGGCGCGGCCGGCGTCGAGGGAGTCTCGGACCAGGCGGCTATCTCCCATGCGGGCGGCGGCTCGTGCCTTGTGGGCGTAGAGCTGTACGCCGACGGAGTGGGTCTGGTCGGCGACGTGGCCAGCCTCGACGGCGTCGAGCATGTCTTGCCAACGGCTCTGGGTGAGCGCGAACCAGGCCTCGATCTCCCACGCCCACGCCATGATCTCGCCGTGGCCTGCCTCTTGGCCGATGCGGAGGGCGGCGGCCTTGCTGAGGTTCGCGGCCTCGCGCTGGCCCCGGTCGTACTGGACACACGCGTTCAGCAGGAACAGCCATCCGGTGTCGACGAGCAGTTCCCGGTGTTGGCGGAGCGTCATGCGGCCTTCGAGCTGCTTGGTGACGTACTGGAGGCCGTTGCGGGTGCGGTCGTGGAGATAGTCGGCGTCGGCGTACGGGTATGCGCGGGCGAGCTGGTCGATGCCCTGTTCGATCGATTCCAGAGCTGCGCTGTTGATGCTGGACATCTCGGTGCGCCGGAGCATCTCGGCGATGTCCCACAGGCCGGCCCCGCCCTGTGCGATCAGGGTGCTGGGGTCGTCGGCTCGGGATGCGGGCGCTGGCCGCTCCAACTCCCATGGGCGGGGCGCAAGTCCTGCGAGATGGCCGGGGATGCGGAGACCGTCGACGACTTCGAGAATCTTGAAGTGCTGGGTGATCCGTGGGCGGACGCCCTTACCGTTGGTCTCGGGGCGGGCCATCTTGCCGATGTGTTCGCGCTTGTAGCCGACGGCTTCGGAGATCTTGGCGTAGCTGATGTGGCCGTGGATCTTGGCGAGTCTGAAGACTTCGCCGAAGTCGTGGTTGGCGATCGCTGACCGCACGTCCGCACGTTCGAGCACGTGCGGCGGCAGAGCTGCCGGTGTCGGAGCTACCTCGGTCATCTCACTTCCCCGTCGTGATTGACCTGACGCCCTTCGCCAGATCGGCTCTCTCGATCTGCACTCACGTCCTGACTCCGAGTGTACCGATGAGGGGGGTCCCCAAGAGGGGGGAGCGTCACGTGGGTTGAAGGGTGCACCCTCATCACCCTGCCGGGATGGCCTCGGTGGACGTGACCTGAGACGGGACCCGTTCATGGACGCGAGAAGAGCGCGATCGCATGCGCACTTAGCGAGTGAGCTGGACGCGTATGCCCACTGGTTCATCGCGCCGGATTCTTCAACTGGTGGGCGCTATCTGACGCTGACGCTCTTCACCGACTGCGGCAACGCCGCACGCGTCGCGCGTGATCAGACGGCCGAGTTCCTCCGGGGCGTAGGGGCCAGCGACGTGGTGGACGACGCTCGGCTGATCGTTTCCGAGCTGGTCGGGAACGTGGTGAACCACGTGGTGCCGGACCGTTCCCTGACTCGTCCTGGCGGTTCTCCCCGTGTGGACGTGCACTTCAAGGCGTGGCCGAAGTGGCTGTTCATCGGGGTTACGGATGAGGACTCGTCGCCGCCGCTGCTGCCGCTCGGTGATGCGTTCTGGCCGGGGCTGATGGAAGGGCTGTCGGAAGCGGTCCTACCGGATACGGGCCGAGGGCTCCTCATCGTTCAGCGCTTGGCGGCGGCCGTCTGGTGGGCCCCGGAAGACCAGGGTGGCAAGACCGTGTGGTGCCGCCTCGATCTCGACGGTGCGACTCGGGGCCTGCCGTCTTGACGATCTCCGACTGTCGTTGCGCGTTTTGCTCTCTCATGAGCGCTCGACGGTCGGACGCCGGAAGGTAGCTCCTCCGGCGAACGGGGCGCGGCTCCTGAGGATTTCGCTGAGTTCCCCGCTCGGCGCTCAGGGGCCGCGCTTCACAACCTCATACCGAGACCGGACCACCCCCGCGCCTGGACAGCAACTGGGGTGATCCGGCTGGGGACACTGCGATCCCCGGTGCCAGATGGTACCGGGGTCGCAGTGCTACGTCTGCTTCTGGCCCTGGAATCAAAGGAGTTGACGAACCGATAGGTAGAGGTGAGTGAAGGTGTCCGGCTCGGATGAGAACTGGCTCAGCGGCGGTCTCGACGACATCACCGGCATTGAAAGCGTGCTGTGGGTGCGTGGCGTCGACTACATGGCGGGCTGGCGTGTCGCGCGTGAGTCTGCGGACCGGCTGAACCGGGCGTTGCTCGGGGTCGGGCTGGAGCGGTCGGAGGTGCGGGCGGTCGCCTCGACCGATGAGGAGGGGCGTGGGGTCGTGCGGTTGGCGGGGATTCCGGACGCCGTGGGTCGACTCGCCCAGCTCCTGGAGGCGCTCGCCGATGGTGACGGCGGTGCGCTGTGAGGGGTGTATTCGCTGGTGAGCGGCGCGCGTGGGCAAGTCGTCGGTCGCCGAGACTTTGGGCGGGAGCTGTCATGGGGCGAGTGAACAGGGGGCCCTACGCTCGCCAGGCGGATCGGGCAGGTACTGGACCTGCCCGCCGGTGTGCCCGATGGGCCCCCTGTTCTTCGAGGCTCGCCCCATGGTGGCTGCCTA
This sequence comes from Streptomyces sp. NPDC059371, assembly GCF_042751995.1. NCBI lineage: Bacteria > Bacillati > Actinomycetota > Actinomycetes > Kitasatosporales > Streptomycetaceae > Streptomyces > Streptomyces sp. NPDC059371. Next base: position 40,734 of record NZ_JBHYXD010000035.1, read on the forward strand.
AAGTCTCGGTGGCCGGCGACCCCCGGCCCCGTGCACTCCGGCCCTCGGCGGCCGTTCGTCGCCTCGACTCCTTGGGCGTGCTGTGGTGCGGGCAGTCGGGCGACCGGACGGGACCGGCGGCCACGCCGCACGCCCGGCCGGGGCGGCCGGGCTGCCCGGCGCGCCGCAGGCGCGCCCTTGAGGAAGTGAAGACTGTTTCGACCGATCGCCATCGGCTCCCGGCCGCGGACGCGCCACGCGGGCTATTCGGCGTCGATCCGGTAGGTGAGTTCGGTGCGGGCTGCTCCGATGTGGAGTTCTTCGAGGATCAGGGCCCGGTCGCCGGTGCCGCAGGTGACGCGGGAGACGTGCAGGACCGGGGTCGCATCGGGCAGGCGCAGCGTGGTGCGCTCGTCGGGCAGCGGCATGCGGGCCCGTACCGACTCCGACCACCACAGCTCGTGGCCGGCCGCCGTCAGCATGGCGTAGATCGCGGCGGGGGCGGCGTCCGGCCTCTTGCCGAGATCGGATACGGCTTCGACGGTGGCGAAAGGGATCAGTGTCCGGAGCATCGCGCGGGCTCCGGTGTCCGGGTCGGCGAGCAGCTGGTCACAGCCGAACAGGGCCTCTCCCACCTGGAGTCCCAGCAGCTGGGCCGTGGCTTCGGTGGTGTGGGTGCGGTAGGTGTGCGGTTCCTCGGCCTGCTGCCACACGGCGACGCCGTACAGCCGGAAATGCCCGGCCGGTGTCCTGCCGATGTGGCGGGAGATCGCGACGGCGGGGCCGCCGGCGGAGCGGACGAAGCTGCCCTTGCCGTGGTGGACGTCGATGAGGCCTTCCGCGCGCAGAGCGGCGACCGCGTTGCGGACGGTGGGGCGCGAGACCTTGTAGCGCTCCATGAGCTGGGCCTCGGAGGGGAGCGGGCCTCCGGGTTCGTACTCGCCGGTGAGGATCGCTTCGCGGATCGCGGCGGCGACCTGCTGGTAGAGGGCTCCGGGGCGCTGGATCTCTGTCATCTCGGCATCTCCGGGTGAGGTCGTAGGCACGTCGCACGCGCGACATCACTCGTCAGCATAAGTAGTTGCACCCTCGCCGTACAGAGCCGCATAGTCGTCACTCGTAAGGACAAGTGACGTCCGAATGTGTCAGGCGTCCTGATTGGCCAAGGAGGCCACGCAATGCAGTCCATTCCCGTGGACACGGCACGACTGGGCGTACTGCGGTGCGCCATCGCACCGGAAGCGAAGATCAGCAACTTCGAGACACAGGAGGTGAAGAGGGACCGGGACGGCAACCCGGTCTGGACCGTCGCCGTCACCGTGCGGCAGGACGGACGACGGATTTCCGTCATCGAGATCGCCGTAACCGGACAGCCCAAAGGCATCGACGAAGGACGGATCGTCAAGGTCACCGGACTGACCGCGTTCATGTGGTCGATGGGCGACCGACACGGCGTCAGCTTCCGCGCCGACGCCATCACCCCCGTCCATGGCGCCCCGGCAGCGTCCAAAACCGGCGGTGGTGCGTGATGGGGCCAATCGCGCTCGCTTTCGGGCTCGCTCTACTGGCCTGGGTGCTCGTCGTCGGTGACCTTCTCCGTCGGCACCGTCCGGCCTGGCACTGGTACCTCGCCGGATACCCGGTCACCGCGTGCCGGGTGGTTTTCACCTGGCGGAAGGTCGCGATGCTCAACGACCTTTCCGTCTCCAGGCGTCCGCCCCGCGGGCTGCTCGGGGACCTGGTCGTCAAGGGTGATCCGCTGCGGCCGGTCATACCCCGGCTCTCCTTCCCGCGGGCCAACCGCATGGGCCTGACGGCAACGGTGCGATTGCACGCGGGCCAGACCCCAGCTACGTACCTGAAGGCGGCGGACGCGCTCGTGCACGCGTGGAAGGTGCACGCGGTACGGGGCACCTCGCCGGAACGCGGTCTGGTGCTGCTGACCGCAACCGCGAGTGATCCGCTGGCCCGGCCGGGCTTAGCCTCGGCGCCCACCGCACTCCTGTCCGCCCTGATCGGTGTCCTGGAGAGCGGCGGCGCCTGGGTCATGGACCTGCGACTCGTCCCGCACTGGCTCATCGCCGGCGCCACCCGCTCCGGCAAATCCACCCTGCTCGCCCGGCTGATCACCCAGCTCGCCCCGCAACCCGTCGCCCTGGTCGGCATCGACTGCAAGGGCGGCATGGAACTCGGCCTCTTCGCCGAACGACTCAGCGCCCTCACCACCTGCCGCCGTGAAGCGGTCGCCGTACTCACCGCGCTCGCCGTCGACATGCAGGACCGCATGCATACCTGCCGTACTGCGGGCGTCCGCTCCATCTGGGAGCTCCCGGAGAAGCTACGCCCGGTGCCGGTCGTGGTCATCGTCGACGAGATCGCGGAACTGTATCTCTCCGACGGACGGCGCGAGAGCAAAGCGGAAGCCGACCAGTGCTCCACCCTCCTCCTCCGCCTGGCGCAGCTCGGGGCCGCGCTCGGCGTGCACATGGTCGTCGCCGGCCAACGCGTCGGCTCCGACCTCGGCCCCGGCGTCACCGCACTACGGGCCCAGCTCAGCGGCCGGATCTGCCACCGCGTCAACGACCCCGGTACAGCAGAGATGACCCTCGGGGATCTCAACAAGGACGCCGTGATCGTGGCCCAGTCGATCACTCCTGACGAGCAGGGCGTGGCCGTCTGCTCTGGCCCGGAGGGCGGCTGGAGCCGGGCCCGTTCCCACCTCACCTCGACCGAACAGGCCGCAGCAACCTCCAAGAAGTACAGCGCCCTGACTCCCGAACTGCCTGGCATCGTCCGCGCCCTCGCGGCGCTCGAAGGAGACGACAAGTGATCACCACAGGTACCGCCGTGTCCCTCGTGGTGGTCTTCGGGATCATCACCTTCCTGCTCGTGCGCTCCCGCGATGTGCGCGCCTGGGAGGCCGTCTGCATCGCCCTGTTCGGCATGTACCTCGGCCAGACCCCCGTGAGCCTCACCATCAACGGCTTCATGACCTGGGGCCTGAGCGGCTTCTCCCACTTCTAGCCCGGCCGGAAGGAGCAAGACCATGCCCATGCCCCGCGTGAGATGCCCCGTCTGTAAGGGCGACGGAGCCCGCAGGACCTGGACCGGACGGCTTCACCGCTGCCGCGTCTGCCGCGGCACCGGAACCATCCGCTGACCCACCGAGCCACCACCTGACCACCGAAGGAGCAAGCCCATGAACGACAGCGCTCCACCAACCATCACCCGTGCCGCCTCGGCGGCCCACCCCGGAAGGTCACCACCATCACCCCCGAGTTCACCCCGGCTGACAGGCGCGCCGCTCTCGACCGCGCGGCGCGCCTGCGTCAGCTCCCCGAAGCAGACCGCGATGCCATCCGCATCGCCCAAGACCCCCTGTTCGCCCGCTGGCTCGACCAGATCACCGCCACCGGCGGGTGCGCGCACCCCGTGCACCTGTCCGGATCGACCACCACCCTGGACAGTTCGACCGGCGAGATCATCCAGCACTACGACACCGGCACCGAGCCCGGCGAACGACTCCTCATCCGCTGCCGCAACCGACGCTCAACCGTCTGCGCACCCTGCTCCCGACTCCACGCGGGCGACACCTACCACCTCATCCGCGCCGGCCTCCTCGGCGGCAAGAACATCCCCACCACGGTCCGCGACCGACCCCGGCTCTTCATCACCCTCACCGCACCGTCCTTCGGCCCCGTGCACCGTGACGGAGACCACTGCCGCCCCCGTCGCGACCGCGGACGCTGCGAGCACGGTCGGCCCCTCGGCTGCGGCGCCGTCCACAACACGGCCGATCCCATCATCGGTCAACCCCTCTGCACCGACTGCTACGACTACCCGGCCCACGTCCTCTGGCACGCACACGCCGGAAAGCTCTGGGACCGCTTCGTCATCGGCGTCCGACGCCAACTCGCCACCTCGGCTGGCCTCGTACAGTCCCGATTCGCCGATCACGCCCGACTGTCCTTCGCCCGCGTCGCCGAGTACCAGAAGCGTGGTGCCGTCCACGTCCACGCAGTCGTTCGCCTCGACGGTCCGGCCAGACCCGACGATGAACCCCCGCCCTGGGGCACCCCCGACCGACTCACCGACGCCGTGGGCGCCTCCGCCCGACGGGTCCAGGTCCGCACTCCCCACAGTCCCGCCATCGGCGAACTCCATCTCCGCTGGGGTGCTCAAATCGACGCCCGGCCGCTCCGCGCCGACGGTCTTGGCCCGGACGACGACGCCGTAGCCGCGTACGTCGCCAAGTACGTCACCAAGGGAGCGAGCGAGACAGGCGCCGGCACCGACCACCGGCTCACCGCCTGGGGCGACATCGAAACGGTCCCCGTCAACGACCACGTCCGGGCGCTCATGCGCACCTGCTGGCGCCTCGGCGGCCTCCCCGAGTACGAGCCACTCCGCCTCCGGGCCTGGGCCCACACCCTCGGCTACCGCGGCCACATCCTCACCAAATCCCGCGCCTACTCCACCACTTACGCAGCACTTCGCGCCGAACGCGCCCACCACACGGGCCACGACGACGTCCCCGACGCGGCCACCAAACAGCACTGGCGCTACGTCGGCTCCGGACACACTCCCGGCGCCGCACTCATCGCGGCTGGAGTCGCCGAGGACATCGCCACGAACCGCGAGATCGCCCGCGGAGAACGTGAGGGGTCCCCATGACGAGACGCCACGGCGAGCAGTGGGCTCGGGCTGTCGAGCGTCAGGCGGCCAAGTTCCCCACGCGCGTAGGGCCGAAGAGCGCTGCGCGACTCGCGCGGCTTCTTGGCCCTAAAATAAAGGATTGCTAGTTGAACGCGTTTGGCTTGGTGCTCACCCCCTCTGTGTCGAACCCCTTGCCTTCCGCGTCGGCAGGCGAACGATCGTGGCAGGAACCAAGAGATCGCCTACACGCGCCCATAGGTGTATCCCGGTTGGGTCGCGCGACTCAGAAAACACAGGTAAGGCGGTTGACACTGCCGATCAGAGGATAAGTCGATGCAATCGGCCATACGGGTGACGGCTGCCGCACGGCATATCCCTGGTTTTGAGCTCCCACCCCTTAACCCCGCCGAAGCACGTATCACCTTGTCGGGTCAATCCCAGTGGCCCTGGCTCTCTCTTGGTGCTCCAATAAAGAAATGAGCATAAGAATCAGGTCGTCTCAGATACCTCCGTCTCAAGCTGATATTCAGGCAGGAGGTGGCGGTCCAGAGCTGGATACCGATTTGGATGTAGCCGGGAAAAGAAGGAGATCTTCCTGGGCTCAACGCACCACTGCACACGTGGCACATCTTCAGGCCTTGCTTAACAGGCGGATGGAAATCGAACCCGAACTATCCGCTGGCGATCGAAAGATAGCAGAGAAGATAGGCTGCCATCTGGCTGCGGCGCGAAATGCAGCTGCCGGAGACTGGCATCCGATTTCAACATTGACTGGTTCGCACATCGATCGAGCATATGCGAATATACACAAAGCTGAAGTGAAACTCCTCAAGCTGGTGCCCGATGACGACGACGAGCTCAAATGGGCTGGGACTGTCGTAATGGCTCAGGCTAGACAGCACCTCGGGGCAGAAGATCCGAGGCTAGCCGCCTTGAATAGCCGCTTGATGAACAATGGTCAAGAAATGGGGCCAGACTTGAAAGAGCTGGCTGTGGCCACCCTGCTGGCGGCGCACGAGGCGGAAGAAACGGAGAGGGCGAGGGTGCGCAGTTTTCGCAATATCCTCGTTTCCACCGTTCTCGCTACGGGGATCATTGCCGTATTGTTCATCATCTGGAGTCTCAGGGGTAATATGGCGATACCTTCCCTCCTGTGCTTCAATCCCTCGAACAAGCAAGTTTGCCCAACAGGTGGAGATATCGACAAGGCGGATGTCCTGCTTGTGGAGGGGGTAGGGGCCGGCGCGGCCGCCCTGGCCGGTGCGTTGGCTATTCGAAAAATCCAGGGAACAACGACGCCATATTCGATCCCCGTGATGCTCATACTCCTGAGGCTTCCCGTAGGAGCCTTGTCGGCTCTTTTTGGAATTATACTAATTCACGGCCGGTTTATTCCTGGCCTGACGGATCTAGACACTGGCCCACAGATTGTCGCCTGGGCGATAGTGTTCGGGATTGGGCAGGAATTTCTAACACGCCTGATTGACGATCAAGGGCAAAAGGTAATGAGCAACGTGAGAGGCTCGGAGCGCGGCTTTGGCGATGACGAGGAGAAGTAGAGGGCATCTGGAGATGCGATGTCGCGGCGAGTCGGTTGCTCAACCGGCTTTCCCCAGACGAAAAGCGCCGTTCGCTCGGTGATCAGCCCGCCCTCAGCGTAAACCTGCTGTGGGCTCCTCGGTCCTGTGTCGATGGATCGCTAGTCGAGCGGGTTCGGCTTGATCTCCACTCGGTTGGTGTCGAGCCCCCTGCCCTTCCTCGTTGCCGGGTGTACGACCACGGCCGCGAACAGGAACCGGTAGATCGCGTTCATCCGTTCATAGTCCTCGGCCTGCTCCAGCTTCTTCCAGTTGGCTTCGGCCTCGGGGCCGGCGATGCCCTCCAGTACGGTGATGGGGCGCTTGACCGTCTTCCGCTGGCGCTCCTTCACCCGCTTGAGTACGACAGCGCGCATGGCGTGGAAGTCGGCAGTCGTGAAGTCGTCGTCCGTGAGCCAGAGTTGTTTCAGCTCCTCCAGCTTCGCGCGGTCCTTCTCGTCCGCGATCACGTCAGCCTCGGGACGCGTGGTCGTCGCGGGCTCGTAGCCGGACGTGTCCAACTTCGTGAGGACCCTGACCGCGACATCGCGGGCGAACGCTTCGAGAGGAACGGCGGAGACGGAACGTCCGCACTTCTGCTGTCCGACTTCGTCGGCTCGCACGCACCGGTAGTAGGCGTACTGGCTGTTCGTACCGGCCATGCGGGCTCCGCATGCGCACGTCGCGACCCCGCGCAGCAGATAGAAGCGGCTCGGTCGTTTCTGGCCGTCCCTGTGTTGCTGGGCCCGGTACTCCCTGACCCGCTGGACCTCGTCCCACTGGCCGCGGTCGATGATGGCCGGCCACATCCCGGTTCCCACTTCTTCGCCCTGGTGGATGCGGACACTCGCCACGAAGTTGGACGCCAGCAGACGACGGACGTGCTCCGCCTCCCACGTCCTGCCCTTGGACGTCGACACTCCCCGTGCGGCCAGGTCCTGGGCCAAGTGCAGGGGCGACTCGCCGTCCAGGTAGCGCCGGAAGACCTCGCGGACGATCTCCGCCTCTTCCTCGATGATCGCCTGACCGTTGCTTGTGTAGCCGTAGGGGCGGCTGCCCACGTGCGGCCTGCCCTCGCGGGCCTTGTCCTTCAGGGCGTCCTTCAGGCGACGTGACGCGTCGTCGGACGAGCGGCATGCGTGGGCCACCTCGATACGGAGGATGAACCGGTCGTCGGGGTCCGACAGATCGCGCCGGTTCGCCTCGCCGTGCAGAAGCACGCGCTTGTCGTCGGCTATCGAGAGGAGTTCTTCGAGGTCCTTGGGCTGCCGCATGAGGCGGTCGGGGTGGTAGACGATGACGTGCCGGATCTCTCCGTCCGCCATCGCGCGCAGCATTTCCTCCCACCCGGGCCGCTTGCGGTTGCGCTGCCACGCCGAACGGTTGTTGTCGACGTAGATGTGGGCCGACTCGACACCGAGTTGAAGGCGTTCAGCGATCTCTCGGCAGATGCGCTCCTGCCGGTCGACTCCGGTCTGATCCTCGTCCTTGGTGTGCGAGATGCGGCAGTAGATGGCGGCGGCCTCACCCGGGGTGATCGCGGCCTTGGCTAACTTAGGTCGGCTCATGGAAAACACTGTATGAGCCCGGTACGACCTCGATCACCAGCAGCGCTGTGTTCGGGCGGTCGGGCAGGGTCGTCATCACGCTCTCCTGTCGTCGGTCCGGCTAGGCACGGCAGGAGCGTCCGTCCAGGGAACTCCTGCTCGCCCCACAGTAGATCCGGGCACTGACAACGCCACCGGAAACCGGGAGGGGGGGCCCCGGGAACGGGCGCCGGGCCCCCCCCCCCCCCCCACCGGCGCGCCCGGGGCGAGAACCCCGCGGGCCCCCACCCCCAAAAA
>NZ_JBHYXD010000035.1:48799-80229 GCF_042751995.1 Streptomyces sp. NPDC059371
CCACACCGCCCCCGCGCGCGGGGGGGCGCGCGCCGCCCCCCGCCCCCCCCCCCCCCCCTCCCTCCCCTCCGGGCGCGGCCCTGTCCGTCACGACCGGGGCAGCACCACGACATACGCGGCCGGATCGCGGTCGTTCGCGGCCATGAGAGCGGTCCGCACGACCGTGGCCTGCTGTTCCATCGCGTCCCTGAGCTTTCGCGGGGTCATGTGGACGACGGTGATGCCCAGCCGCTCCAGATGCTCGCGCCTGCGGGTCCGCTCGGACGCCCGGGTGTCGTCCGCGTCCTGGAGCGGGGTCCGGGTGTCCAGCTCGACCGCCACCGCCTGCTCGGGCCAGTAGGCGTCGAGCGCACCGAGGTGCGGGCCTCCGGGCAGCCGCAGGTCGACGTTCCAGACCGGGTCGGGCAGTCCGTGTTCGAACACCATCCGGTACAGCCGGTTCTCCGCGATCGCCCTGCCCTCCGCCACCAGCGAGTCCACGGCGTCCACCACGTGCGGGCGGTCGAGCAGCCGGGCCGCCGTCAGTTCCTCCACGACCGAGCGCGGTTCGCAGTAGCCGCGGCGCACCGCCTCCGTCAGCAGCGCGCGCACGGCCTCCGCGTCGGTGAGCTCCGCGACCGCGTCGGCCAGCGCGCGGGGGACGGCGGCGACCGGCACTCCGGCCACGAACACGGGCGCCGGCAGCACGGTCGTCCGCACGATGCGGACAAAACCGGCCGAGCGCAGCCGGCGCAGCCGGGGGACGAGCACGTCGATCGTGCCGAGGGAGGGCAGGGGCGGGGTGCAGGAGAAGCCGTGCAGGGCCAGCGCCGCCAGGCCGGTGATCAGCGCGTCCGCGGAGGGCCGGTGGGCGCGCGGCTCCGGGGAGCCGGGCTGGGCGGGGACGCGGGGTGCCGTGCGGGCGGAGGGGGGACGGGCGGTGTAGAGCAGCGCCGCGTGCAGCCGCTCCTCGGGCGTGGGCGGTCCCGGACGCAGCAGGAAGACGCCGGGAAGGATCCGCTGCCAGGGCCCGCCGGGCCGGCACCGCTCGTTCGCGTCCGCGGCGGTCACACCGTGCTCGCGCAGCCGGGCGGTGGTCAGGACCCGCTCCCGTACGGGGGACGAGGGGCGGAGGGTGCGGGGGGAGATGGGGGTGCTGTGACTCATGGTCCGGGGTTTTCCGCCGGGAAGCCGTCTTCTAACGGCTGTTACCCGCCCGTCGGCGAATCGGGACAACCACTCCCGGAAGCACGCGCGTTCGACCGGGGAAAGACCCTGGTCCGGGCGCGTGTTAATAGGGGTTACGGCTGTGAATACCTGCATCTCGTAACCAATGCGCGGATCGGATCAGTCAACCAATGCGGGGATCGGATGAGTCGACGGAGTCGCGGATCGGATGAGTCCACCGATGCGCGGATCGGATGAGTCACCGATGCGGGGGTCGGATGAGTCCACCGATGTGCGCATCGGATCAATCGCCCCCTGCACGCATCGGATCAGTTCACCGGAGATGGCACGGGGCCGCTTCACCGGAGGTGTCACCAGGTCTCTTCACCGGGGACGGCACCGGGTCTCCTACCGGTGGACGTGGCGGTCCGGCGGAGACTCCACCGCTCGGCCCGGCTCGCCGGGGAGGGCACCGGACGCCCGTGGCGCCGGTGCCCTCCCCGGTCAGGTCCGCGTCGGACAGGTGATCAGCCCGCGGCGGCGATGTCGCGGGCCTGCCCCCGCAGCGCCCGCGCCAGATCGTCCCGCGACTCCAGCACCAGCCGCCGCAGCGCCGGCGGCGCGTCCTCGTGCGCCGCGAGCCAGGCGTCCGTCGCGGCCAGGGTCTCCGGGGAGTCCTGGAGCGCGGGGAACAGGCCCCTGACCACGTCCATGCCGATCTGGATGGACCGCCCCGCCCAGACCCGCTCGATGGCGGCGAAGTACTTCGCGGTGTACGGCTCCAGCAGGTCCCGCCGGGACGGCTGGCCGAAGCCGGAGATCGTCGCCTCGACGAGGGCGTTGGACAGCGCGTCCGACTCCACGACGGCCGCCCAGGCCTGCGCCTTGACCGCGGCCGAGGGCCGGGCGGCCAGACAGCGGACCTGGTGCCGCTTGCCGGACGCCGTGTCGTCACGGGCGAGTTCGGCGGCGAGGACCGACTCGTCGGCGGCGCCCCGCGCGGCCAGCGGCTCCAGGAACGCCCAGCGCAGCTCCTGGTCGACGTCGAGACCGTCGATCTTCGCCGTCCCTTCCAGCAGACCCCGGAGGAGCTGGAGATCGGCCTCGGAGGAGGCGACGGCGGCGAAGAAGCGGGCCCAGGCGAGCTGGTGCTCACCGCCCGGCTCGGCGAGCCGCAGTTCCTTCAGCGCGCCCTCGGCGAGCAGCGCTCCGCCCTCCTCGCGCCAGTCGGGCGCCGCGTAGTTCACCAGCGCGGAGTTCGCCCAGGCCTGCAGCATCTGCAGGACGCCGATGTCGGACTCGCGGCCCGCGAAACGCAGCACCAGGGCGATGAAGTCCCGGGCGGGCACGATCGCGTCGCGCGTGAGGTTCCACAGCGCCGACCAGCACAGCGCCCGCGCGAGCGGGTCGGTGATCTCGCCGAGCGCGTCCCGCAGCGTGGCGAGCGAGCCCTCGTCGAAGCGGATCTTGCAGTACGTGAGGTCGTCGTCGTTGACGAGGACGAGCGCCGGGGCCTCCGCGCCCGCGAGCTCGGCGACGACCGTGCGCGGCCCGTCGACGTCCACCTCGGCGCGCGCGTACCGCACGAGCGGACCGTCGCCGTTCTCACGGTGGTACAGGCCCACGGCCACGCGGTGCGGGCGCAGTTCGGGGTGGGATTCGGGCGCGTCCTGGAGCACGGCCAGCTCGGCGATCCGGCCCTCCGCGCTCAGGATCACCTGCGGGGTGAGGGAGTTGACGCCAGCGGTCTGGAGCCAGGAGCGGGACCAGGCGGCCATGTCCCGCCCACTCGTCTCCTCCAGGGCGGACAGCAGATCGCCGAGGCGGGTGTTCCCGTACGCGTTCCGCTTGAAGTAGCGGCGGGCGCCCTCCAGGAAGGCGTCCTGTCCGGCGTACGCCACCAACTGCTTCAGGACGGAGGCGCCCTTGGCGTAGGTGATGCCGTCGAAGTTGAGCTTGGCGTCCTGGAGGTCACGGATGTCGGCCGTGATCGGGTGGGTGGACGGGAGCTGGTCCGCGCGGTAGGCCCAGGCCTTGCGGCGGTTGGCGAAGGTGATCCAGGCATCGGTGAAGCGGGTCGCGCCGACGTTCGCGAACGTGCCCATGAAGTCCGCGAAGGACTCCTTCAGCCACAGGTCGTCCCACCAGACCATGGTGACGAGGTCGCCGAACCACATGTGCGCCATCTCGTGCAGGATGACGTTCGCCCGCGCCTCGTACGACGTCTGCGTCACCTTGCCGCGGAAGATGTACTCCTCGCGGAAGGTGACGAGCCCCGGGTTCTCCATCGCGCCGAGGTTGTACTCGGGCACGAACGCCTGGTCGTACTTCCCGAAGGGGTACGGGTAGTCGAAGTGGTCGTGGAAGAAGTCCAGGCCCTGCTTGGTCACCAGGAACACGTCGTCGGCGTCGAAGTGGGGGGCCAGGCCCTTGCGGCACATCGCGCCGAGGGGGATCTCCAGCGTCGTACCGTCGTCGAAGACGCGGGAGTAGGAGTCCGTCACATAGTGGTACGGGCCCGCGACCACCGCGGTGATGTACGTCGAGATCGGCTTGGTCTCCGCGAACTTCCACACGCCGTCCGCGAGTTCGCCGGCTCCGTTGCTCCAGACGGTCCAGCCCTCCGGGGCCCGCACCTCGAAGCGGAACGGAGCCTTGAGGTCCGGCTGCTCGAAGTTCGCGAAGACGCGCCGAGAGTCGGCGGGCTCGTACTGCGTGTACAGATACACCTCGCCGTCCTCGGGGTCGACGAAGCGGTGCATGCCCTCGCCGGTACGGGAGTAGGCGCACCGGGCGTCCACGACGAGCTCGTTCTCGGCGGCCAGGTCATCCAGGCGGATCCGGGAGCCGTCGAACACCTCACCCGGGTCGAGGTCCCGCCCGTTGAGCGAGACGGCCGTCACGCTCGGCGCGAGCAGGTCCGCGAAGCTCGCCGCGCCCGGCTCGGCGCAGCGGAAGCGGAGCGTGGTGACCGAGCGGAAGGTGCGGGGCTCGCCGCCCGCCCCGCCGGGTTCCGTGTCCCCGACGGCCGAGCGCAGGTCGAGGAAGACGTCGTAGCTGTCGACGGACAGCAGTGCCGCCCGCTCCTGGGCCTCGTCGCGGGACAGATTCTCACCGGGCACGGCTGCACTCCCTCATGGCGTCATAGACATGTGCGAACAGGGCCGATCCTGCCATGTGCTCCTTACGTCGGGCAGCGCGGCGGCGGCGACACAGGGGAATCCCCATGGCGACCCTGGAATCGCACGGATGCGCGGGAATGGTGCGGGCGCGTGCCGGTGTTCCCCCGGGAAAGACCGCGTTCCGAGGAGAGCCATGCCCGAGCAGACCGCTCAGACCAGTTCCGGCAAGACCCCCGTCGACTTCTGGTTCGACCCGCTGTGCCCCTGGGCCTGGATGACCTCGCGCTGGGTGCTGGAAGTGGAGAAGGTCCGCGACATCGAGGTCCGCTGGCACATCATGAGCCTCGCCGTCCTGAACGAGCCCAAGCTCGACGAGCTTCCCGACCAGTACCGCGAGATGCTCGCGACCACGGCGTGGCAGCCCGTCCGGGTGGTCACCGCCGCCTGGCAGAAGCACGGCGACGACGTCCTCGGCCCGCTGTACACCGCGCTCGGCAACCGCTTCCACAACGACGGCGCGGGCCCGACCAAGGAGGCGATAGCCGGCGCCCTCGAAGAGGTGGGACTGCCCGCCGACCTGATCGACTACGCCGACCAGGAGGACTTCGAGTTCGACGCCGAACTGCGCGCCTCCCACAAGGAGGGCATCGACAAGGTCGGCCAGGACGTCGGCACCCCGGTCATCGCCGTCCCCGGCTCCGACGGTGAGCAGCTCGCCTTCTTCGGTCCGGTCGTCACCCCCGCGCCCAAGGGCGAGGACGCCGCCAAACTGTGGGACGGCACGCTCCTGGTCGCCTCGGTGCCGGGCTTCTACGAGATCAAGCGCACGCGTACGGCGGGACCGGACTTCAGCAACCTGTAGGACGTCCGGGCCTTCCGGGACCGGCCCGGTCCCGGAAGACCCGGATCCGGTTCCGCGCCGCCGGACTTCTCGTGGCGCGCCCACGGGCCCGGCCCGACCTGGATACTGCGGGCTCATGAGTACTAGGAGCCGCAGTACGACCCTCCTCCTGGCCCGGCACGGGCAGACCGTCTGGCACGCGGAGAACCGCTACGCCGGAGTGAGTGACGTCCAGCTCACCGAGGAGGGCCGCGACCAGGCGGAGGCCCTCGGCCGCTGGGCCGCCGCGCACCCCGTCGACGCGATCTGGACCTCGACCATGTCCCGTGCCGTCGCCACCGCCGAGCCCGCGTGCCGCGCCCTCGGGCTGGTCGCCCGGCGTGAACCCGCCCTGCGCGAATGCGACTTCGGGGTGCTGGAGGGCCGTACGCTCGCCGAGTTCGAGCTGGAGAACCCGGTCCGGGCCAAGGCGTTCCGCGCCGATCCGGTGTCGTATCCGTTCCCCGAGGCGGAGGATCCCCGCACGGCGGCGGCCCGCGGGACACGCGCCCTGCGCCGCGTCGCCGAGGCCCACCCCGGCGAGCGCGTGCTGGTCGTCGCCCACAACACCCTGCTGCGGCTCGTGCTGTGCGCCGCGCTGTCCATCCCGCTCGGCGAGTACCGCCGCGTCCTGCCGGGCCTGCGCAACGCGGCGATCACCGAACTCCGGGTGGAGGACGGGGCGGCCGCTCTGCTCTCGCTGAACGTGCCGGTCGGGCCCTGACGGACGGACGGCCCCCGCGAGGGGGATCCTCGCGGGGGCCGCCCCGTCGTCCGCCGTCCCTCGTCCGCCGTCCTCGGGTCGCCGTCCGTCACACAGGCCGGTACTGCGTCACGCGGCCACCGACGTGTAGTGCGAGGCGTCTCCCTCGATCGAGTGACTCTCCTTGCCCTCGATGCCGACCGGCACGTCACCGGCGACCGTCACCCGGTGCAGCCGGCGGGGCAGGTCGTCGTAGTTGTCGATCGCGTAGTGCTGGGTGATCCGGTTGTCGAACAGGACGAGCTGGTTGGGGGACCAGCGCCAGCGCAGGATGTTCTCGGGCCGGGTGACGTACGCCTGGAGCAGGTCGAGGATCTTGCGGGACTCGCCCACCGACAGCCCGATGATCCGCTGCGCGAACCCCCCGATGAACAGACCGCGTTCGCCGGTCAGCGGGTGCACCCGGACGACCGGGTGCGCGGTGCGGAACTTGATGGACGTGAACTGGGCGCGCTGCGCGGCCTGTTCCTCGTCGATGTTCTCGTCCGGCACCGCGTAGTCGTAGTCGTTGGTGTGCTCGGCCCACAGGGTGTCGGCGAACGCGCGCAGCGGCTCGGGCAGATCGCGGTAGGCGGCCGCGGAGTTGGCGATGAGGGTCTCACCGCCGTACGGCGGCACGGTGATGCTGCGCAGGGTGCTGGCCTGGGGCGGGTTGAGCACGAAGGTCACGTCGGTGTGCCAGTGGTTGGCACGGCCCCGCTCGCTGTCGACCGGCAGCACGTTCGGGGCGCCGTCCACGGCGGGCACGGTGGGGTGCGCGGTGGTGAGGTCGCCGAAGTGGCGGGCGAAGGCCTGCTGGCCCTCGTCGTCCAGGTCGACGTCGTCGAAGACCAGCGCCTTGTGCTCGTTGAGGGCGGTGCGCAGGGCGGCGGCGGTGATGTCGTCCAGGGGCTTGGAGATGTCGACGCCCAGGACACGGGCACCGATGTGCGCGGTGACCTTCTGGATCTCGATGTCGGACATGGCTACGGGTCCTTTCGGTTCGGCCGTTCGGGGAGTCGGGATTCGGGGACTACGGGCTCGGGAGTACGAGCGGGGTCAGGCGAGGGCGGACGCGGTCGCCGGGGCGGAATCCGGGGCGGAATCCGGGGCGGAATCCGGTGCCGGTGCCGGTGCCGGTGTCGGTGTCGGTGTCGGTGTCGGTGTCGGTACGGATACGGGTGCGGACGTGGGTGCGGGGAGCGCGGACGCCGTCGCCGTCGCGTACCGGTTGGCCGGGCGCGGAAGCCCGTAGCGCTCCCGCAGGGTCTGCCGGGGCCCGTACTCCCGGCGGAGCAGACCCCGGTCGCGCAGGATCGGCACCACGTGGTCCACGAAGAGGTCGAGGCCGGACGGCAGCACGGCGGGCATGATGTTGAATCCGTCGGCGGCGCCGCCGCGGAACCACTCCTCGATCGCGTCGGCGACCTGTTCGGGCGTCCCGGCGAAGGTCAGATGGCCCCGCCCGCCGCCGAGCCGGCCGATCAGCTCGCGGACCGTGAGCCGCTCGCGCCGGGCGAGTTCCACGACGAGGGTGTAGCGGCTCTTGGCCCCCTCGATCGCGCTCTCCGGCGGCAGGTCGGCGGGCAGCTGCGCGTCGAGGCGGAGGGTCCCCGGCTCCAGGTGGAGCAGATGCTCCAGCCGGTCCACCCCGTGCTCGTAGACGATGTGGTCCTCCAGGACCCGCTCCTGGGCGCGCGCCTCCGCCTCGGTCGAGCCGATGACCGGGACGATGCCGGGCAGCACCTTGATGTGGTCCGGGTTCCGGCCGGCCCGCTCGGTACGGGACTTGAGGTCGGCGTAGAAGTCCTGGGCGTCCGCGAGGGTCTGCTGGGCGGTGAACACCGCTTCCGCGTACCGGGCCGCG
The DNA here is from genome assembly GCF_042751995.1 of Streptomyces sp. NPDC059371. Lineage (NCBI taxonomy): Bacteria > Bacillati > Actinomycetota > Actinomycetes > Kitasatosporales > Streptomycetaceae > Streptomyces > Streptomyces sp. NPDC059371. Next base: position 56,557 of record NZ_JBHYXD010000035.1, read on the forward strand.
AAGCGCTTGCCGTCCTCCGAGGAGCCCGCCTGCACCAGAAGCGGGTGACCCTGCGGTGTGCGGGGCACGTTGAGGGCGCCCTCCACACTGAAGTACGTCCCCTTGTGGCGCGCGGGATGGATCTTGCCGGGGTCGCCCCAGACGCCCGCCGCCTTGTCGGCGACGACGAGGTCGTCCTCCCAGCTGTCCCAGAGCTTGAGCGCCACGTCCAGGAACTCGGCGGCGCGCCGGTAGCGGGTGGCGTGCGCGGGCTCGTCGTCGAGGCCGAAGTTGCGGGCGGCCTCCGCGCCCGCGGTGGTCACGATGTTCCAGCCCGCGCGGCCGCCGCTGATGTGGTCGAGGGAGGCGAGTCTGCGGGCCAGGTTGTAGGGGGAGTTGTAGGACGTGGAGGCGGTGGCGATCAGGCCGATGTGCTCGGTCGCGGTGGCCAGCGCGGTGAGCAGGGTGATGGGTTCGAGCGCGCCGGACGGGCGCTGTCCCACGCTGTTGAACAGCACGGGGCCGTCGGCGAGGAAGAGGGAGTCGAAGGTGCCGCGTTCGGCGATCCGCGCGAGCCGCACGTAGTGGGCCGCGTCGACGTGGGCGTACGGGTCGCTCTCCGGGAGCCGCCAGGAAGCCTCGTGGTGGCCGGTGCTCATCAGGAAGGCGTTGAGATGGAGTCGGCGCGGGCTGGTCACAGGTGCTTCTCCTTCTGGTGCACGGACACGCCCTGCCCGGCGCCGCCGTCCGCCGTCGCTTCCGGTGCGGTCGCGGTGTGTGCCGCCGCCCCGGGTTCCGTCCTCGCCGCGCCTCCTGTCACGTCCTCGGTCACCCCGAGCGCGTTCAGCAGTCGCTCGCGGTATTCGCCGAGCAGGGGATCGCGGTACGAGCGGGGGTGCGGGCGGTCGATGGTCAGGTCGACGCCGATACGGCCGTGGTCGAGCACGAGCACCCGGTCGGCCAGCACGATCGCCTCGTCCACGTCGTGCGTGACGAGCAGCACGGACGGCCGGTGGCGCTCCCACAGTTCGCGCAGCAGCACATGCATACGGATCCGGGTGAGCGCGTCCAGCGCCCCGAACGGCTCGTCGGCCAGCAGCAGTTCGGGTTCGCGGACGAGCGAGCGGGCCAGGGCGGCGCGCTGTGCCTCGCCGCCGGACAGCTCGTTGGGCCAGGCCCGTTCGCGCCCCGCGAGCCCCACCTCCACCAGGGCGGAGCGGCCCCTCTCCGCGGCCTCCCGTCCGTCCGCGCCCAGCAGGACGTTGTCGAGGACGCGGCGCCACGGCAGCAGCCGGGAGTCCTGGAAGACGACGGACACCCTGTCCGGGGCGGTGAGTTCCCCGCTCCCGGCGACGCCGTGATCGAGGCCGGCGATGGCGCGCAGCAAGGTGCTCTTGCCGGAGCCGCTGTGGCCCAGCAGGGCGGTGAACTGGCCCGCCGGGAGGTCGAGGTCGACTCCGTCGAGGACCGTGCGGCCCTCGAACGACCGGGTGAGCCCGCGCAGCCGGACCGTGTCGGAGCGGGTCAGCTGCTGAGCGTGCGTCGCCATGACAGCACCTTTCGTTCGACGAGACGAACCGCGCTGTCGGAGACGAGCCCGAAGATGCCGTAGATCAGCAGGCCGACGAGGATGATGTCGGTCCGGCCGTAGTTCTGGGCCTGGAACATCATGTAGCCGAGGCCGCTGGTGGCGTTGATCTGCTCCAGGACGACCAGGGAGAGCCAGGAGCCGGTCACGCCGAGCCGGAGCCCGACGAAGAAGCCGGGCAGCGCGCCGGGGATCACGATCTCCCGGATGAAGCGGAGCCTCGACAGCCCCTGGACCTCGGCGAGTTCCACGAACCGGTGGTCGATGCCGGACAGGGCGGAGTGCAGGTTCAGATAGATCGGGATGTAGACGACGATGGCGATGATCGCGATCTTGAAGGTCTCGCCGATGCCCAGCCAGAGGATGAACAGCGGGATCAGGCCGAGGGTCGGGATCGCCCGGTTGAGCTGTACGGTCCCGTCGATCAGCGCCTCGCCGACGCGGCTGAGCCCGGACGCGAGGGCGAGGAGGACACCGGCGGTCAGGCCGAACGCGAAGCCGTATCCCGCGCGCTCCAGGGAGGTCAGCACATCGGTGGGCAAGGTGCCGTCGGTCCAGAGGTGCCCGGTGGTCTTCAGTACCGTCCACGGCGCGGGGATCGCGCCGGGATCGAGCTGTCCGGCGGCGGACGCGACGGCCCACAGGGCGAAGAACAGCGCCGGACCGATGAGCCGGGAGGCGGGCAGCCGCTTGCCGGGCGCGAGACCACGCCGCCGGGCACGGGGAGTCCGCCGCGACCGGCGGTCACCGGTTCCGGCCCCGCCGACAACTTGCGCCGCCGTTGGGTCCGTCTCGCCGACCGCTTGCGCCGCGGCCGGCTCCGTCTCGGCCGCCGCTGTCCCGGTCTCGGTCCCGGGCGTGGCCGGAGCCGCTGTCCCGTTCCCGTTCCCGTTCCCGGGCGTGGCCGGAGCCGTGGTCCCGGTCCCGTTCCCGGATGTGGCCGGAGCCACGGCCCCGGTCTCGGTCCCGGGTGCCGCCGTGGCCGTGGCGGCGGACTCGGTGTCGGGTGCGGCCGTGGCGGCGGAGTCGGTGTCGGTTGTGTCCGGTGCCGCGGTCGTCGTCGTCGTGGTCCTGGTCGTCATGGCCGTCACTTCCGGTATTCCGCGGGTACGGCCCTGGCGGCGATGGCCTCGAAGCGCCGGTCGAAGAGCGAGCCGACCTTGAAGCCCTTCACGAAGCCGCCCTCCGCGAGCAGATCGGCGGTCTCCTGCTCCCACTTGACGGCCTCGTCCCAGCTCGGCGGGAACAAGGGCTTGTTGGCCAGGGCGGTGATCGCCTGTGCCTGCGGGAGGGTCAGGTTCTGCGTCTTGACGTAGAACTCCTCGTTCCAGGCGTCGGGGTGCTCGTACGCCCACACCTGGCCCTTCGCCCAGCGCGGGATGTACGCGGCGACCGCGGCCGCCTTCGCGCGGTCGGCCAGCACCGACGACGGCGCCCAGAGCAGGTTGAGCAGGTCCACCACGTCGGTGGTGATGGTGTGGGCGCCCTTGGACCCGTACTGCTTGAGATAGGCCGGTGCCTGGCTGTTCGCGAGCGGGGCGATGTCCACCTGGCCCGCCTGGAGCGCCGTGAGGAACTGGTTGCTGGTCAGAGGCACGAGGTTCACGTCGTCGTAGGCGAGGCCGGCCTGTTTCAGGGCGCGCAGCAGGACGACACCCTGCGCCTGCCCCTGGGAGAAGGCCAGCTTCTTGCCCTTGAAGTCCTGGACGACCTTGATGTCGCTGCCGGGCTTCGTGGCGAACAGGTAGTTGGGCTTGCGGGTGATGTTGATCGCGACGATCTTCGCGTCGAAGCCCTGGAAATGTGCCTGGATCGGCGGGATGCCCGCGTTGTTGCCGAGGTCCAGGGACTTGGCGCGGAAGGCGTTGATGACGTCGGGTCCGGCGCCGATGTTCACCCAGTCGGAGACGGTGAACGGCAGCTCGGACAGCCCCGCCAGCTTGAACTGGAGTTCCTGGACGCCCTGGTACGAGGCGATCGCCAGCTTGGTCCCCTGCGGCACCTTGTCGGCCAGAGGTGCCGACAGATCCCCCTGGGAGCGGCTGCCGGCCGCGTCGGCGTCGGCGCAACCGCTCAGTCCGGCCGCCGCCGCGGCGCCGAGGAGGGTGGAGAGGAACACGCGCCGGTCGACGCCGGACGCGGACAGGGGAGAGGAGGAACGCGTGGACCGTACGGACAGTGGTGGCATGGAAGGACTCCGGGGATTCCAAGTGGCGGGATGGCGCGCGTAGTTCCGGGCAGGGCGAAGCCGGGAGGGACGCGGGCGCGCCGAAGGGACACACGCCGGTGGCGTGCCTGAAGAGACGGGCGATCAGGGCGACGGCAGCCGAACGGCCCGCGCTGCGAAGGGCGTTGGCCGGCCGATCCATGGGGAGGCGTGACGCGTGAGGGCGTGGCGGCGGCCGGGCGGCCCTCGGGCGAACCCCGCGCTCCGGCGGATCAGCCGGAGAGGGGACCGGCCGGCCGGCGGACCGGCGCGTCAGCGGATCGGCGTCTCAGAAGATCGGCGACACGGTGCCGGTGACGAGACGTCAGGGGCGACCGGTCAGCGACAAGAGGTCAGCAACAACGTGTGCGTGCGACCCGCATCAGGTCGACCACACGGCACTTGGTGAGCGGAACCTGCACCCGCGCGCTGCTCATGCACATGATGCTCCTGTCCGGGAACGAACCCTGTCAACATTCCGACTTTCTGAATTAATTAGCGCCCGGTGAGCGGCCCGGAGAGCCCAGCGGGTCGCGGTACAGGACGTCGAGCACGACCGATCCGCCCGCCACGGCGAGCACCGCATCGGGGAAGCTGGTGGGGACGACCGCCGACGCCCGCTCGGGTCCCACCGCCTCGCGCAGCGCGTCCAGGCAGTCCTCCCGGTGTATGGCGCCTATCTCGGTGACGACGACCGTCTCCGGGTTGAGCACGTCGAGCAGCAGCCCCGCCGCCCGCCCGACCATCCGCGACCGCTCCGTCAGCAGCCCCACGGCCAGCGGGTCGCCCGCGGCCGCCGCGGAGACCACGTGCATCGGGTTCGAGCCGTCCGTGACACCGAGTTCCCGGGCCCGCCGGCACAGCGTCCGTTCGCTCAGCTCGGCCTGGAGGCACCCCGTCCGGCCGCAGTCGCACCGCTCCGAACCGCCCGGCAGCGGCAGATGGGCGATCGCGCCGGCCTGCGAGCGAGGTCCGTGGTGCACCTGGTCGTGGGTGGCGAAGGCGGCGTCCACCACATTGCCGGCGAACAGATGCAGCACGCTCCGGCTGCCCCTGGCCCGCCCGAACAGCCGCTCCCCGTTGACCAGCGCCCGCGCGTGGCCGTCCACATGGACCGGCAGCCCCGTGCGCGCCCCGATGATCTCCCGGACGGCCACGTCGTGCCAGCCCAGCAGCGGGTGCTCCACGATCGTGCCGGACTCGGCGTCCACCCAGCCGCCCGCCGCCACACCGACGCCGAGGGCGGTACGGCCGGGGACCCCGGCGAGGAGCACGGTGATCGCGTCGGCGGCGTTCGCGAGGACCTGGCCCGGCTCGGTGCGCTCGTGCCGCAGCCGCTTCTCGGTGAGGACCCGGCCGCGCAGGTCGAGCAGCGCGACGGTCGTGTACGGCACGGCCACGTGCACCCCGCCGACCACGAAACGGGAGCGGTCCAGGTCGACCGGGAGATGCGGCCGCCCGACCCCGCCCGACCGGAGGGGCGTGGCGGCCTCCCGGATCAGGCCCCGTTCGGTGAACCGTGCGCAGTAGTCGGTCACCGACGCCGGGGAGAGCCCGGTCAGCCGCGAGATGGTGCTGCGGGCGACCGGCCCGTGCTCCAGCACCGAGCGCAGGATCACGCTGGCGCTCGCCCGGCGCCGGTCGAGGACGGGGGAGGGAGGGGACAGGGAAGGGGGTGCCACCGTACTGGCCATGGAGTTTCATCCTCGGGAGCTGGTCCGGCCGAGCGCCGTCACGTACGCCACGCCGCGACGGGCGCGGCATGACCTGGTGTGGTCCGCTGTGGTCTCGTCCCGGCGGGCCGGATCCGCTCCGCCCCGCCTCAGGAGGGGTGGCGACAGGTGGCGGTGCCCTGGCGTCGCAGGTCGACGTAGCGACGCGACGAGAAGTTCAGGGCCTGGGGAACCATGGGGTGAAGGGTAGGGGCTGGCAGGGGGACCTGCCAGAGGCGCCCAAGGACCGGACACCGCGTCCGCCCGGCGGGGAAACGACCGACGGGGTCTTTGGTGAGTCTCCACAGTCCCGCCCCTGAACAGCCCCGTAGCGAAAACGACTTCACCTCAGTGACCAGCATCACCTTCGGGCGGGTGTACCAGGCACTCTTTGTAAGGAGCCCACCAAGTCGTTGATCCGTGCTTTGTCGAGCGCTGACGGTGATCACCCGCGGGCCCCTGGGATAGCGTCGCCGTGTTCCGACCTGTCCTTCCCCCGGGCCCACCATGGGCCGAGGGGGCAACCCCTGTTCGCCGGAGTCCTCATGAGCACCGCTGTCGCCACGCCCTCCCGCCCCGGCGAGGTCCTCGCCGACCTTCTTCCGGCCTCCCGCGTCCGTGACGCCGCCCTCGTGCTCGGCGGTGCCGCGCTCACCGGTCTCGCCGCGCAGATCTCGCTGCCCGTCCCGGGTTCCCCGGTGCCGGTGACCGGTCAGACCTTCGCCGCGCTGCTCGTCGGCACGGCGCTCGGCGCCCGCCGCGGCTTCCTGTCGCTCGCGGTGTACGCGCTCGTGGGCATGGCCGGCGTCCCGTGGTTCGCGCAGGGCAGCTCCGGCGCCTCGGCCCCGTCCTTCGGCTACATCCTCGGCATGCTGCTCGCGTCGACCGTCGTGGGCGCCCTCGCCCGCCGCGGCGCCGACCGCTCCGTGCTGCGCATGGCGGGCACGATGCTGCTCGGCGAGGCGATCGTCTACGCGATCGGCGTTCCCTACCTGGCCCTGGCCACCGGCATGTCGGCGAGCGCCGCCGTCGCGGCGGGTCTCACCCCGTTCCTGATCGGCGACGCTCTCAAGGCCGCCCTGGCGATGGGCATCCTGCCCACCGCGTGGAAGCTCGTCGACAAGAAGTGACGCCCACGCCGGTGAGGCGATGACGACGAGGCCCGCCAGGCCGGTTTCCGGCCCGGCGGGCCTCCGCGCGTTCCCGGCCGGTGCCGTGCCCGGCGCTCAGTGTTCCCGCCGCGGCCTGCGGCCGGCCCACCACAGCCCCGCCGCTCCGGCCGACATCAGTGCCGCGCCCGCCACGCCGAGCGGCACGACCTCTCCCGCGGGCCCCGTCTTCGGCAGCCGGTCGCCGCCCGGTGCCACCGGCTTGTTGTCGGTGCCTAGCAGCAGCGGCGTCGCCGGGGCGTTCGGGGACGGATTCGTCGTACCGAACGGGACCGGGCCCTGCTGCCAGTACGTCTTCTTCCCGTCGCCCGTCTGGACCGGAAGGCAGATCTTTCCGGTCCCGCTCAGATCGAACGTCGCCTCGACGTCGTACGTCTTCGATTCGCCAGCGGCGAGCTTCCCCGTGGAACAGATGAAACCGCTGTTCGACCCCTTGGGGAGATTCTTTTCTGCCATGGCGGTGCAGCCCTCGACGTTCTTGACCTTCAGGCCGTCGAATCCGACCACCAGCAGCCTGATATCGCCGCTCTCCTTGGTCCCCCCGTTCTTCACCGTGGCGGAAATGGCCGTCTTTTGAGTACTGTTGTCGACCGAGATCTTCTCCGGCAGCAGCGTGGTCACTTTCACGCCCGCCGGGGCTTCGTCCACCGCCTTTCCGCCCTTGCCGCTCCCCGGTCCCCTGTCGTCCGCGACGGCGGAGTGGGAAAGGATCATCACGGTCGAGAAACACGCCGTGAGCAGGGATCCCGTAATGGTGGTCGTCCGACGAGAACTCATGTTCGCCCCCCTTGGCTGCGCCTGAATTCGCAGTACTTGAAGAGGTACCACAAGATTTCTCCGCACTATGCTGGTACAGCCTGAAGTGTGACCATTGTGGTTCGGCTGTGACGGACGATTGTGGCTGATGTTGAGGGGGTGCAGAGAATGTCGGCGAATGTACAGGGTGGTGTTCCGGGATTATTGGTGACCGGACGTTATCGGCTGGTCGAGAGTATTGGTCAGGGGGGAATGGGGCGAGTGTGGCGAGCCGCCGACGAAATGCTCGACCGGCAGGTGGCGGTCAAGGAAATGCGCATCGACGGACTCGACCCCGAGGACACCGGGACCCGCCGGGAGCGCACCCTGCGCGAAGCGAGGGCGACCGCCCGGATCGACCATCCCGGCGTCGTCCGCGTCTACGACGTCGTGGACGCGGGGGAACGGCTGTGGATCGTCATGGAACTCGTCGCCGGCCGCTCGCTCGAACGGATCGTGGCCGAGGGCGGACCGCTGGAGGCGCGCGAGGCGGCCCGTGTCGGTCTCGAACTGGTCGGGGCGTTGCGGCAGGTGCACGCCCAGGGAGTGCTGCACCGCGACATCAAGCCGGGCAACGTCCTGGTCGAGAGCGCCGGACGGAACCGCGTCGTCCTCACCGACTTCGGCATCGCCGCGCTCCAGGACGCCGAGGCCCTCACCATGGCCGGCATGCTGGTCGGTTCCCCCGACTACATGGCGCCCGAGCGGGTCTCCGGCCGCCCGCAGGGCCCACCCTCCGACGTGTGGTCGCTGGGCGCCACGCTCTGCGCGGCCCTCGGCGGCCGTTCCCCGTTCTCCCGGTCCACCACCCTCGCGACCCTGCACGCCGTTCTCTACGAGGAGCCCGCACTCCCCGCCGAGGTGGGGGAGTTGCGGGAGATCCTGGCCGCCCTCCTGGAGAAGGACCCGACCGCGCGCCCCGGCCTGGAGGAACTGGAGGCGGCGCTCGCGGACCTTGCACCTGTGCCCGCCCCGCGACCCGGCCCGGACCCCGTGGCCGGAGCCGCCGCCCAGGAGCCGGGGCCAAGCTCCGTGGCTGCCAACGCCTCCACCGAAGCCGCCTCCGGACCGCGTACGGAGCCCGGCTCCGGCGTTCCCTCCCGACAGCCCACGCTGCCCGTGCCCGTGCTGCCCGTGCCCACGCTGCCCGTGCTGCCGGAGCCGCACGAACTCCCGGAGCCCGCCGTACCGTCCGGCTCCGCGGGCGGCGGACGCCGCGGTCACGACGAGAGCCGGAGCGAGGGCCGGAGTCGCGGCCAGGACCGGGACCAGGGCCAGGACCGAAACCAGGACCGAAACCAGGACCGAAACCGGGACCGGAGCCGGAACCGGTCCGGTGCCCGGCGGCGTGGCGCGTTCGCCGCCGCCGGGGTCGTCGCGGCGGGAGCCGTCGCCTGGGCCGTCGTGGCCCTGACCGGCGGATCACCCGGCGGCGCGGGTGCCGCCACGAACTCCTCCGCGTCGACCGCCTCCGCTGCCGAAGGCCCCTCGTCCACGGCGCCCACCGTCGAGGGCACCTCGCGTCCGCCCAGCCTGCCCGCGGGAGCGCGCCGGGAGGCCGGCGGCTACGCCTGGGTGCCCCCCGAGGGCTGGCGGCGCGATCCGCAGACCGGTTCCGAGGTGCACTACACCTCGCCCGACGGCACCCAGGAACTGGCGGCCAAGTCGTCCATCGCCAGGGGGAATCTCCTGGACACCTGGACGGCCTCCGAGCGGAACGCCCACCAGGGGCAGGACTACCGGAAGATCCGGCTGGAGCAGACGATGTTCCGCGGCCGGACCGCGGTCGTCTGGGAGTACACCTTCACGCTCAGGGGCGTGAGCTGGCACGCCCGGCTGCTCGGCTTCGACACCGACGGGAAGTCGTACCAGATCAACACCTGGTACCACCAGGACATCGAGAGCGGTGCTCTCAAGGTCTACGACCGGGTCAGAGACAGCTTCACCGCGCTGTGAACAGGGAGGGGCCCGCGGCGGTGTGCCGCGGGCCCCTCCTCACTCGGGCTTCGGTGACGGGTCAGGCGCCGACCTCGGCCCGGGTCTCTTCGCGCGAGTCGTTCGCGACCGGCCGCGCGGAAGAACGGGCACCCGCGCCGGCACCCGCGCCGGCCTTCTGCCGGACGAAGGCGATGACCAGCACGATCGCCGCGACGAGCAGCGAAAGGAGCACGGTCTCCCGGCCGTCGTGCTCGGTGTCGGTCAGCATGTAGCCGAGCACGAAGACGATCATCGCGGCGGTCGCCCAGGTCAGGTACGGGTAGAGCCACATCTTCACGACGAGCTTCTCCGGCGCCTCGCGCTGGATGATCTTCCGCATCCGGAGCTGCGAGAAGCAGATGACGAGCCACACGAACAGGGCCACCGCACCGGAGGAGTTGACCAGGAAGAGGAAGACCGAGTCCGGGAACTTGTAGTTGAAGAAGACGGCGACGAAGCCGAACACGACCGAGACGACGATGGCGGTCATCGGCACACCGCGCCGGGTGGTCCTGGCGAACACCTTCGGCGCGTCCCCGCGCTCACCGAGCGAGAAGGCCATGCGGGAGGCGGTGTACAGGCCCGAGTTGAGACAGGACAGCACGGACGTCAGCACGATGAAGTTCATGATCTGACCGGCGTGCGCGATGCCGAGGGAGTCGAGGGCGGCGACGTACGAGCCCTGCTTCTTGATCGACGGGTCGTTCCACGGCAGCAGGGTGATGACGACGAGGATCGAGCCCAGGTAGAAGACGGCGATACGCCAGATGATGCTGTTCGTCGACTTGGTGACGGCCCGCTGCGGGTCCTCGGACTCGCCGGCGGCGAGGGTCGCGATCTCGCTGCCCATGAAGGAGAAGACGACCAGAAGCACACCGGTCAGGATCGCGCCGGGTCCGTGCGGCAGGAATCCGCCGTGGTCGGTCAGATTGCCCAGTCCCGCCTTCTCGGCGTCGACACCGGGCAGCAGTCCGAAGATGGCCAGGCCGCCGACGACGATGAACGCGCCGATCGCCACGACCTTGATCCCGGCGAACCAGAACTCGAACTCGCCGTACGAGCCGACGGAGACCAGGTTGGTGGCCGTCAGCACCACCATCACGATGAGCGCCCAGCCCCACTGCGGTACGGCGGGGATCCAGCCTTCGAGGATGTCCGCGCCGGCGGTGGCCTCCACGGCCAGCACCACGACCCAGAAGAACCAGTACAGCCAGCCGATGGAGAAGCCGGCCCAGCGGCCGAGCGCGCGGTCGGCGTGCGCGGAGAACGAACCCGAGGTCGGGTTGGCCGCGGACATCTCACCGAGCATCCGCATCACCAGCACCACGAGCGTGCCGACGAGGGCGTACGAGAGAAGGATGCCGGGGCCTGTCGTGGCGATGCCGGCCTTGGAGCCGACGAAGAGCCCGGCGCCGATGACGCCACCGATGGCGATCATCGACAGATGGCGGTTCTTGAGCCCGGCCTGGAGGCCGCCACCGGGTTCTCCGGGGCCTCCAGGGGCCTGTGCGGCCTTCGTGGGGGTCGGCTGCGAGGTCATGAGGGGGATTCCTTTGCGCCGGATGAGCAGATTCCGTACAAAGCGCCCAACCCGTACGAGCGGTGTACGGGGCGCGCACCGGTCCGTCGTGGGGACCGGCGTACAAGTTGGTCCAGTGAAACGGAGGCGATCGGATTCTTGAACCTTTGAATCCATATCGTTACTTGAGGTTTCCTTGAGGTTCTGTAGGCTGGGCCGCAGTTTTGCGTTGTGGGACCCGGCGCGACTGCCCCGAAACAGCCGTGTCACACTCGGACCATGCGCGTGTATCTCGGATCCGACCATGCCGGTCTCGAACTGAAGAACCACCTCGTCGAGTGGCTCAAGGCCGCCGGCCACGAGCCCGTCGACTGTGGGCCCCACATCTACGACGCCCAGGACGACTACCCGCCGTTCTGCCTCCGCGCGGCGGAGCGCACCGTGGCCGACCCGGACGGCCTCGGCGTCGTCATCGGCGGCTCCGGCAACGGCGAGCAGATCGCCGCGAACAAGGTCGCCGGGGTACGGGCCGTCCTCGCCTGGAGCGAGGAGACCGCCGCGCTCGGCCGCGAGCACAACAACGCGAACGTCATCTCGGTCGGCGCCCGCATGCACACCCGGGAAGAGGCGACGAAGTTCGTCGAGACCTTCCTCAACACGCCCTTCACCGGCGAGGAGCGCCACGTCCGGCGCATCGAGATGCTCGCGGACTACGAGAAGACGCGGGAACTCCCGCCGATCCCGGCCCACCACCCGCAGGCGTAACACCGACGGGCCGCGTGCCGCGGATCCGAGGGGCCGGCTTACCGCCGGGCCGCCGGCCGTCGGACGAGAGAGACAGCAGGAGGAACGGTGCCCGAGGGGCACACCATTCACCGGCTCGCGGAGGACTACCTCGCCGCGTTCGGTGGCCGCGGCGTCCGCGTCACCAGCCCCCAGGGCAGGTTCGGTGACGCCGCGGCCCTCCTCGACGGATCGGTCCTGACCGGGACGCAGGCCCACGGCAAGCACCTCTTCCTCGGCTTCCGCCCGGAGCGCTGGATCCACATCCACCTCGGCCTCTTCGGCAAGGTCGGCTTCGGCGGCACGCCCGCCCCGCCGCCCACCGACACCGTCCGCCTGCGACTCGTGAACGAGACCGCGTACGTCGACCTGCGCGGCCCCACCACCTGCGCGCTGATCACGGACGACGAGAAACGCGCCATACAGGACCGCCTCGGCCCGGACCCACTGCGCCCGGACGCCGATCCCGCCGCGGCCTACCGCCGGGTCTCCCGCAGCCGTACGACGATCGCCGCGCTGCTGATGGACCAGAAGGTCATCGCGGGTGTGGGCAACGTCTACCGCGCGGAGGTCCTCTTCCGGCACGGCATCGACCCGTACCGGGCGGGGAAGGATCTCGGCGCCACGGAATGGGACGCGATCTGGGCCGACCTCGTGGACCTCATGCGCGAGGGCGTCCGCAACAACCGCATCGACACGGTCCGGCCGGAGCACACCCCCGAGGCGATGGGCCGCCCGCCGCGCGTGGACGACCACGGCGGCGAGGTCTACGTCTACCGCAGGGCCGACCTGCCCTGCCACATCTGTGGCGGCGAGATCAGCACCGCCGATCTCGCCGCCCGCAATCTCTTCTGGTGCCCGGCCTGCCAGAAAACCTGAGCGCCCGCGAGGGTGCCGGGTCCTGGAATTCGACGCCCACGGGGAGCCGGGTCTAGAACCCGTGCGGCAGCCAGGGGGCGAGCACCGACGTGAACGCCGTCGACGCCTCCGCCAGCGACCCTTGCCGCAGTTCACGCACCCGGCCGGCGGCCGCGAGCGAGGCCAGCGACACACCGCCCAGATAGGCGGCCCCCAACTCCCGCGTGGTCAGGGCGAGATCGGGAGCGTCCCCGGTCCGTACGCACACCGCGCCCTTGGTGTCGCCGGTGAGCCGCCAACGCCCCTCGTTCCAGGGGCAGAAGGAGTCCTCGACCTCGAACACCACGTCCACCGGGGCCTGGTAGGTCCGCGCCTCCAGCGCCGCGCCGACATCGACCAGCCGCACATGCAGCGAGTCCTTCAATCGCAGTTGGCAGCGGCGGATGTCGGAGACCATGTGCTGCCAGGCGTCGTCCACGGGGCGCCCCCGGGTCCGCAGCGTGGACGTCAGGTCGATGTCGAAGAGGAACCGCCACAGCGCGGCCCGCACCGCCGGGTCCAGCCCCTCCAGGTCCATCATCGTCACCGCGCCGTTGTGCCCGGCCGGGCCCCATTCCGGCTTGACCCGGAAGCGCGTGTACCCGACGATCTCGCCGTCCCGCTCGGCCACCACACACTGCAACGGCGAGGCGCCGCTGCGCTCGCTCTCCGGGTCGAGCAGCATGAGCCGCTCCCAGCCCGGCCGGCGCTCCAGCATCCCGGGCCGCCGCGGCACGAGCCGCGCGTACACCTCCTCGCACGCGTCCAGCACCTCGGCCGGCACCGCGTAGCGCAGCCGTACGCCGTCGGTACCGGGCGGCACGGACAGCCGGACCCGGGCGGTGTCGATCTCCGCGCCGACCGACGAGGTCGCGATGCCGTAGCCGAAGCGCCCGTAGATCACCGGCTCCGACGCGACCAGGACGGCCAGCGCCTCACCCCTGGCCCGTACGTCGTCGAGCTGGCGGCGCATCATCGCGGTCAGCACCCCGCGCCGCCGGTGCGTGGCCGCGACGCTCACCATCGTGACCCCGGCCGCCGGCACCGAGGCGCCGCCCGGGACCGTCACACGGAAGGAGAAGGCCCCCGCCGTGCCCACACAGCTCTCCCCGTCCCACACGCCCAGCGAACGGTCGTACTCTGTGAGCGCGTTCCACAGCTCGCGCTCCTCGGACGACTCCGCCACACCTCCGAACGCGCGGATCAGGTTCTCGTACCATTCGTCCCAGTCGGCCTGCCGCAGCACCCGAACGTCAGTCGTCATAGCCCATGCCTACCAGGGCAATGCGGCACGAGCGAGGGAATTTCGCCCGTCCGCGACGGCCCCCGGCACCTCCGTGCCGGTGCGGTTCTCTGTGAAGTTGAGCGCTCGGAGGGGGGACAAGTAGGACCTCCCGTGCCAAGCGCCTGGTCCGATGGATAGGGTCCCGAACTAATGGCAGCAGGACGAGCGCGGCGCGCTGAAGCCGATACGTTCACGGCCCGGTTGAAGATGCAATGGCACCGGGCCCGCACAGGGCTGCGCAGATCCGCCGTGGACTACTTCCGCGGGGACGGTTCCGACTGGATCGCGCTGGCCGGTCTGCTGATCATGATCCCGGTGATCGCCTCCACGACCCTGGTCAACTCGGTGTGGTGCTCACCCGCCGCCCTGGTCCTGCCGATCGTGGCCGGCGGCCTGCTGCTCCGGCCCGCCAGCCTGCTCGGGCTGTACGCGGCCGCAGCCACCGCGCTGATAGTGGAGTCCGTGAAGCTCGGCCCGTACACCGAGGGCCCCTCCCGGGTGACGCCCGGCGTGGTCCTGGTCGTCGCGGCCTGCGGCTTCTTCGGACTGCTGATCGCACAGTTCCGCAGCCGCGTGGGCGTGCCCTGGCGGCGCGGCGGCACCATGCTCTTCGACCTGCGCGAACGCATCCGCGTGCAGAGCAAGCTGCCGAAGCTGCCGGTGGGCTGGCACCGCGAGATGGCGCTGCGCCCGGCGGGCGGCCAGTCCTTCTCCGGGGACTTCGTCGTGGCCGCGCGGACGAACGGCGGCCGGACCCTCGAAGTCGTCCTCACGGACGTCTCCGGCAAGGGCATGGACGCCGGTTCACGCGCCCTGCTGCTGTCCGGGGCCTTCGGCGGCCTCCTCGGCTCCCTGCCGCCGCACGCCTTCCTGCCCGCCGCGAACGGCTATCTGCTGCGCCAGGACTGGGACGAGGGTTTCGCGACCTCGATCCATCTGGTGCTCGACCTCGACTCGGGCGACTACGAGCTCTTCTCCGCCGGACACCCGCCGGGCCTCCAGCTCAGCGCGGGCAGCGGCCGCTGGGAAGAAAAGGTGGCAGAGGGCCCCCTGCTCGGCGTGTACGACGGTGCGCAGTTCGACCCGGTGAAGGGCTCGCTGCGGCCCGGGGACGTGCTCATGCTGTTCACGGACGGTCTGGTCGAGACCGCCGACCGGGACATCGTCGAGGGCATCGACCGGCTCACCGGGGAGGCCGACCGCTATGTCGCCGGCGGCTTCCACGGCGCCGCCTGGCACCTCATCGAGGCGGTGGCCAGGGACGTCAACGACGACCGGGCCCTCCTGCTCATCTGCCGCGACGCGCTGGCCCCCGTACGCTGACGGCCCTCGCGGTTCCCGCGACGCCGGCGGCGGCCCGTACCGAGGAGACACTGATCGCGTGACCCGACCTCTCCTGACCCTGACCGAAGTCGAAGCGCTCGCCCGCGCGGCGCACGCGGCCCAGACCGACAAGGCCGGCCGGCCGTACGCCGAGCACCTCCAGGCCGTCGCGGACGGTGTCCGCGAGCGCGGCGGCGACGACGACCAGCTGGCGGCGGCCTGGCTGCACGACGCGGTCGAGGACGACGCCCTTTCCGAGGAGTGGCTGGACGAAGCCGCGCTGAGCCCTCGTACGAAGGACATCGTGCGGGCGCTCACCAAGGCGGACGGCGAGGCCCCGGAGGCGTACGCGCGACGCGTCCGCACCACCCGGGGCGCCCTGCTGGTCAAGGCGTCCGACCTGGCCCACAACTCCGACCCGCGCCGCCTCGCGGTCCTCGACGAGCTCACCCGGGCCCGGCTGACGAGGAAGTACGAGACGATGCGCTCCCTGCTGGGACTGCCGCCGGACTGAACGCCGACACGCGAAAGGGCGGGCCCGGAGTCTCCCGGGCCCGCCCTTCTCGTACGCGCCTCGTCAGCCGCCACGCGGCCCATCGGCCGACCGTGTGCCGGCCCCCTACGCGGTGGCCTTGGCCCGCTCCCGGGCGGCCTCCGCCGGATCCCGCTTGAACGCCCACGCCATTTTCGGCTCCATCGAGAACCGGAAGATCCGCTGGACGGGCCGGGTGCACAGGACGGTGACGAGCGCGGCCGCGAACACCGTCACGAGCACCTCGCCGAGCGGCTTGTGCAGCCACCCGTGGTCGAACCAGCCCCAGTACTCGGACGCCTTGACGACGAATCCGTGCAGCAGATAGCCGTACAGCGTGCCCGCGCCCAGCGCCGTGAACCAGAACGTGCGCCGCGGCACCCAGGCGAAGAAGCAGGCCGTGAGCACCAGCGAGCAGCCGTAGAGCGCGAGCGTCATGACGACGCCGGCCCACCAGGGGGCACCCAGCTCCTGCGCGCTGTCGCGGTGGAAGAACCAGGCGGTGTTCATCCGGGGCACCGCCCACCAGCCCACGAGCAGCGCCGCGGCGAAGACGGGCACCGACAGGACGCGCACCTCGCGGCGGCGCACGAGCTGGAAGTGCTCGGGCTTCATGAACAGACCGAGGACGAAGAACGGCAGGAACTGCAGCACCCGCTGGAGGTCCAGGTCGTCACCGATCTCGGGCGAGACGGACGCGAGCAGGGCGAGGCCCATCGCCACCGGGACCGGCCAGCGGACCAGCTTCCACAGGGGGGTGGTCAGCCGCCAGATGAACAGCGCGACCAGGAACCAGGTGAGGTACCAGGGGTCGAGCAGGCTGATCGCCTGGTCCGGGTCGCCCCCGGCGAAGCGGTCGAAGAGCGAGTACGCCGTCTCGAACAGGACGTACGGGACGACGACACCGGTGACCAGCCGCTTCAGGCGATCGGGGCGCATGTCGAAGCTGCGCGAGAAATAGCCGGAGATGATGATGAACGCCGGCATGTGGAAGCTGTACACGACCGTGTACAGCGCCTCCAGGATGCGGCTCTGCCCCTTCAGCGGCTCCCAGGCGTGACCCATGGCCACGAGCACGATCGCCAGGTACTTGGCGTTGTCGAAGAAGGCGTCGCGCTGTCCGGCGGGCTTGACGCTCCCTGCGGTGCCCGCCGTCGCGGACGTCCGGGGCGAGCGCGGGCTCGGCACTCCGTCCACCGGCTGCTGTGCCGGGGGGAGTGGTGATCTGTGGTGGCCGTGGGGTCGGAGCGAGTTGGTCACAGTCCCTCCCGCCAAGAACTCCGGGGGACGTTTCTGGACCTCGCTGCGCGAACGGGGGGCGTGGCGGCGTGGAACATCTGAGGCACCCTAGCGTCGTCTGTGCGTTCTCGTAAAACGCCCGATGTCATTCCTGCTTATCGCTTGCGCGTACCTCGGAATCGGAGATGTGTGCCTCCCGATCCGCAAGTGGTTTCGTATATCGATTCGCTTACCGGCGAAGGGTGTTCTGTCCTGATTCATACCGACTTAGCGGCGCATAACGCCCGCGGGCGACTCTGGAGATATGTCTGGTTTCGACAGCCTTTGGTGGTACGCGCGCCGCGGTCCAGGTGTGCCGGTGGCAACAATTCGAATTCCCTGCGAACAGGATGTGTGGACATGGCAACGGTCGCTGAGAATTTGCTGTGAGAGGCGCTGTCGAATTGCGTCGCGGGGCAGTGTCCCCGGTGTGCTCCGGTGCGGCCCGGGCGGGGCGGGGCGGCGTGGCCCGGGTGGGACGCGGGCTCACTCCGGGGTCGGGACCCGGTCAACGATGCGTCACCTGTCGCATAGGAGTGGCCGGTTGGTGGCACGATGGTTCTGGCGGGGGTGTGCGGGGCTGCACCCCCGGGCCGGGAGAGCGGACCGACCGTAGGGTGTGATCAGTTATGGCCATTTCGCTGTCAGTGGTGCTGCTGTTGGCGATCATCCTCGTGGTGTTGATCCGAGGGGGATCCATCAAGCCGGGGCCCGCCATCGTCGCGGTGCTCTTCGGCTTCTTCCTCGCGTCGACCGGTATGGCTCCCTCTATCCACCGGTTTCTCGACTCGATAGCGGAGACCATCAACTCGATCAGTTTCTGAACGGGACGCGGCGAAAAGCGCCCTTCGCCGGATCGCGGAGAGCCGCCGAGCGGCCCGCGCCGGGCGCACGCCGGCGACCACGCGCGCCGTCCGCGTACATCACCGCGCCTGAAACTCCGGCGGCCGAACGCAAAACCCCGGCGGACCGGAGAGCCCTCCCCGGAAACGACGAGAGCCAGGCGGAGAATCCATCCTCCGGCCTGGCTCTACGTCTTCTGGAGCGGGCGACGGGAATCGAACCCGCGTAGCTAGTTTGGAAGACTAGTGCTCTACCATTGAGCTACGCCCGCACAGCACGCGCCGCAGGTCAGCGACCGCGGCACAGAATGCATCGTAGCGGGTCGACGGCCCGCAACGCACACCCCGTTCCCGTCCGCGTCGGCGCTCGCGAAATGCTGCGGTCGCACTGCCTGCGGGCATGTACCCTACGTGTCGCACCGACGGGGTGTGGCGCAGCTTGGTAGCGCGTCCGCTTTGGGAGCGGAAGGCCGTGGGTTCAAATCCCGCCACCCCGACCACCGGCAGGGCCGCGCAGGATCCGCCCGGACAAGATCGCCTTTTGGGGCGTGTACCGCCTGCGGTTACTATGCAAGCTGCGTGCCCGTATGTCTGCACTGTTACGTCTCTCAAGGGCCGCGGAAGCCGCCCAGGCCTCTGCCTGGTCGGCAGCGGCACGCAGCAGAACCCCCCAAGAAGTCAGCCACAAGGAGACCGAACCGTGAAGAGCGCCGTGGAGACCCTGAACCCGACTCGGGTTCGGCTCACTGTCGAGGTGCCCTTCGAGGAGCTCAAGGACAGCCTCGACGCGGCGTACAAGAAGATCAACCAGCAGGTCACGGTGAAGGGCTTCCGGAAGGGCAAGATCCCGGCGCGCGTCATCGACCAGCGGTTCGGTCGCGGCGCCGTGCTCGAAGAGGCCGTCAACGACGCGCTCCCGAAGTTCTACACCGAAGCGGTCAACGAGGCTGAGCTGAATGTCCTCGGCCAGCCCGAGGTCGACATCACCGAGCTGAAGGACGGCGAGACGCTGAACTTCACCGCTGAGGTCGACGTCCGCCCGGCCATCGAGATCCCGGACTACTCCGGCATCGAGGTCGAGGTCGACGCCATCGAGGTCAGCGAAGAGGACGTCGAGAAGGCCGTCTCCGACCTGCGCGAGCGCTTCGCCTCGACCTCCCCGGTCGAGCGCGCCGCCCAGGACGAGGACGTCGTCACCCTGGACCTCGAGGCCAAGGTCGACGGAGAGATCCTGGAGGACGGTGTCGCCAGCGGTGTCTCGTACACCATCGGCTCCGGCGAGCTGCTCGAGGGCATCGACGAGGCCGTGAAGGGCCTGGAGGCCGGTGGCGAGACCACCTTCACCTCCGAGCTCAAGGGTGGCTCCGCCGCCGGCAAGGAGGCCGAGGTCACCGTCAAGGTCACCCAGGTCGCCGCGCGTGAACTGCCCGAGCTGGACGACGAGTTCGCGCAGCTCGCCTCCGAGTTCGACACCCTCGACGAGCTCAAGGCGGACAGCCGCAAGCGCCTCGAGAACATGAAGCAGTACGACCAGGCCACGCAGGCCCAGGAGCGCGTCCTGGAGAAGCTGCTGGAGCTCGTCGAGGTGCCCGTCCCCGAGAAGCTGCTCGAGGACGAGATCAACACCCGTAAGCACAACCTCGAGCACCACCAGCTCGGCCAGATGGGCCTCGACCTCGCGAAGTACCTGGAGATCCAGGGCAAGACCGAGGAAGAGTTCGACGCCGAGACCAAGGAAGCCGCGGTCAAGGGCATCAAGACGCAGTTCGTCCTCGACGAGCTCGTCAACAGGGAGAAGCTGAACGTCAACCAGGAGGAGCTCACCGAGCACCTCATGCGTCGCGCGGCCTCCTCCGGCATGTCCCCCGACCAGTTCGCCCAGGCCGTCGTCGAGGGCGGCCAGGTCCCGATGCTCGTCGGCGAGG
This sequence comes from Streptomyces sp. NPDC059371, assembly GCF_042751995.1. Classification (NCBI taxonomy): domain Bacteria; kingdom Bacillati; phylum Actinomycetota; class Actinomycetes; order Kitasatosporales; family Streptomycetaceae; genus Streptomyces; species Streptomyces sp. NPDC059371. The sequence goes on from NZ_JBHYXD010000035.1 coordinate 76,367, forward strand.
TCGCCCGCGGCAAGGCCCTCGCGGTCGTCGTCGAGGCCTCCACGGTCAAGGACACCAACGGCGAGATCGTCGACCTGGACGACGAGGAGGACGAGACGGCCGAGACCGTCGAGGCCACCGACGCCGCCGAGGCCGAGGAGACCACCGAGGCCTGACCGCCTCGCTCGTAATCCTGGACGGGCCCCCGGAGACTTCATGTCCCCGGGGGCCCGTCGGCGTCTCCAGGAACCCCGGGAACCTCTCTCCGGGGGGCGCGCAGTCGTGTCCCCGAAGGCGCCGGGCTTCACTCCGAGGGTTTCCCTCGGTGTGCCCAGGAGCGCCGAGGACTTCTGTGCCCGGCGCCCCCACCGGCTTGCCCAGGGGCACGGGGACTGCCCCCGGGCGACCCCCACCGTGCCGCAGCCGCAGCCGCAGCCGCAGCCGCAGCCGCAGCCGCAGCCGCGTCCCGGCCCCCGGGCGGGTGCCGCCTTCCGAGGGTGCCCGCCACGCCCCCGAGCGGGTGCAGGGAGGGCGCGGGCGACCCCCACCGTGCCGCGGCCGCGTCCCGGCCCCCGGGCCCCCACCGGGTGCGGCCTTTCGAGGGGGCCTGGAACGGCCCCGAGCCGGTGGACAAGGGCGCCCGGAGCCCTGGTGGAGCCGACGCGGCGCATGCGCTCACAGCGAACAGTTCCCTCTGCGGGATTCCCCGGAGGGACCCGCGCGTTAGGGTCCATGAATACGAGGGCAGGGGAGTCTCCGGACGCCGTCGGGAGGCGGCGCGGAACCCGGGGTCCCAGGCCCCTGCAGAAGACGTGAGACGGCCCGGCGCCGTCGCAAGACGAGCAGGTGGATACGTGACGAATCTGATGCCCACAGCTGCCGGCGACCCTATCGGCGGTGGCCTCGGCGACCAGGTCTACAACCGACTGCTCGGCGAGCGGATCATCTTCCTCGGCCAGGCGGTCGACGACGACATCGCCAACAAGATCACGGCACAGCTGCTGCTCCTTGCCTCCGACCCGGACAAGGACATCTACCTCTACATCAACAGCCCCGGCGGATCGATCACGGCCGGCATGGCGATCTACGACACCATGCAGTACATCAAGAACGACGTGGTGACGATCGCGATGGGCATGGCGGCCTCGATGGGCCAGTTCCTGCTCAGCGCCGGTACGCCCGGCAAGCGCTTCGCCCTGCCGAACGCCGAGATCCTGATCCACCAGCCCTCCGCGGGTCTCGCGGGCTCCGCGTCGGACATCAAGATCCACGCCGAGCGGCTGCTGCACACCAAGAAGCGGATGGCGGAGCTGACCTCCTTCCACACCGGTCAGACCGTCGAGCAGATCACGCGTGACTCGGACCGCGACCGCTGGTTCGACCCGATCGAGGCCAAGGAGTACGGCCTCATCGACGACATCATGCCCACCGCTGCCGGCATGCCGGGCGGCGGCGGCACCGGGGCGGCGTAAGCCCCTCCAGCGCCCCCGAGGGCGGCGCGGGCCCTCTTCCCGCCCTCGGGTGGGGTCAGGCCCCCAGCGGGCCCTCAGCCGACCGCTCAGCCCTTTTCAGGCTTTTCAGGAGACACAGTGAACGACTTCACCGGCAGCGGCCTCTACGCCCGCACGCAGGCCGAGTACACCGGTCCTCGCGCGGAGTCCCGCTACGTCATCCCGCGCTTCGTCGAGCGCACCTCGCAGGGCGTGCGCGAGTACGACCCGTACGCGAAGCTGTTCGAAGAGCGTGTGATCTTCCTCGGCGTGCAGATCGACGACGCCTCCGCCAACGACGTCATGGCGCAGCTCCTGTGCCTGGAGTCGATGGACCCCGACCGCGACATCTCGGTCTACATCAACAGCCCCGGTGGCTCGTTCACGGCCCTCACGGCCATTTACGACACCATGCAGTTCGTGAAGCCGGACATCCAGACGGTCTGCATGGGCCAGGCCGCCTCGGCCGCCGCGATCCTGCTGGCCGCCGGTACGCCGGGCAAGCGCATGGCACTTCCGAATGCCCGTGTGCTGATCCACCAGCCTTACAGTGAGACCGGTCGCGGACAGGTCTCGGACCTCGAGATCGCCGCGAACGAGATCCTCCGGATGCGCGCTCAGCTCGAAGACATGCTGGCCAAGCACTCGACCACGCCGATCGAGAAGATCCGCGAGGACATCGAGCGCGACAAGATCCTCACGGCCGAGGACGCGCTGGCCTACGGCCTGATCGACCAGATCATTTCCACCCGGAAGATGAACAACTCCGCGGTCGTGTGACGTATCGCTGTATCGTCTGCCGCTCCTTGGCGCGGTTCACGACAAAGTGAACCGCGCCAAGGGGGGCCCGAACGAGGGGCTCGGCAAGGTACCGTCGGACATAAGGCAGCACCAGGAGCCGCTGGATCCAGGCGACTCCCAGGCGAAGGGGAAGCACACCGTGGCACGCATCGGTGACGGCGGCGATCTGCTCAAGTGCTCGTTCTGCGGCAAGAGCCAGAAGCAGGTCAAGAAGCTCATCGCAGGCCCCGGTGTGTACATCTGCGACGAGTGCATCGACCTCTGCAACGAGATCATCGAGGAAGAACTCGCGGAGACGAGCGAGGTGCGCTGGGAGGAACTCCCCAAGCCCCGCGAGATCTACGAGTTCCTCGAGGGGTACGTGGTCGGGCAGGAGTCGGCCAAGAAGGCCCTCTCCGTCGCGGTGTACAACCACTACAAGCGCGTCCAGGCCGGTGAGAACAGCACGGGCCAGAACCGCGAGGACGCCATCGAGTTGGCGAAGTCCAACATCCTCCTGCTGGGCCCCACGGGCTCCGGCAAGACGCTCCTCGCCCAGACCCTCGCGCGCATGCTGAACGTTCCGTTCGCCATCGCCGACGCGACGGCGCTGACGGAGGCCGGGTACGTCGGCGAGGACGTCGAGAACATCCTGCTGAAGCTGATCCAGGCCGCCGACTACGACGTCAAGAAGGCCGAGACCGGGATCATCTACATCGACGAGATCGACAAGGTCGCCCGTAAGAGCGAAAACCCGTCGATCACGCGCGACGTCTCCGGCGAGGGCGTGCAGCAGGCCCTGCTCAAGATCCTCGAGGGCACGACGGCCTCGGTGCCGCCGCAGGGCGGACGCAAGCACCCGCACCAGGAGTTCATCCAGATCGACACGACGAACGTCCTGTTCATCGTGGGCGGTGCCTTCTCGGGCCTGGAGAAGCTCATCGAGTCCCGGGCCGGCGCGAAGGGCATCGGCTTCGGCGCGACGATCCGCTCGAAGCGCGAGCTGGAGTCCAAGGACCAGTTCGAGGCGGTCATGCCGGAGGACCTGGTCAAGTTCGGCATGATCCCCGAGTTCATCGGCCGTCTCCCCGTCATCACCTCGGTCCACAACCTGGACCGCGAGGCGCTCCTGCAGATCCTGGTCGAGCCGCGCAACGCACTGGTGAAGCAGTACCAGCGTCTCTTCGAACTCGACGGTGTGGAGCTGGACTTCGAGCGTGAGGCCCTGGAAGCCATCGCGGACCAGGCCATCCTGCGCCAGACCGGAGCCCGCGGTCTGCGCGCCATCATGGAGGAAGTCCTCCAGGCCGTGATGTACGAAGTCCCGTCCCGCAAGGACGTGGCCCGCGTCGTCATCACCGCCGACGTGGTCCTGCGCAACGTCAACCCGACCCTGATCCCGAGGGACGCCCGCCGCGGCGGCCCGGGCGAGCAGAAGACGGCGGCGGCCCCCGCACCACGAACGAAGGGGCGCCCCGGGGGGGGCTCGCCCGGCGCCCCGCGGGGGGGGGGTGCGGGCGCCCGCGGGCGGGGGGGTGGTGTTGTGGGGGGGGGGGTGCGGGCGGCCCCGCGCCTTGTCTATCCAGCGGACGCGGGCACCGAGCGGCCCCATCG
>NZ_JBHYXD010000036.1:0-27029 GCF_042751995.1 Streptomyces sp. NPDC059371
TGTGGACCCCCCGGCTACACCGGGGGCCGGGGCGGGTCGTGAGCGACCCGGCCCCGCCCCTTTGTCTTCCGTTGCTTTTGTGCCGCGAGCCCCCGTGCACGTCGCACGCCCCCGTACGGGCCCTGTGCGCCCCTCTGCACCCCCCCGGGCCGTCCCCGAGCGCCCCCGCGTCTCCCGGCCGCCGCAACACCCGTTCGAGGACATTCCCCGGCCCCGGCAAGCCTGCTGTCGATTTGTCACGATTCGGAAGAGTTCTCAACGTGAGGGCATCACACAGATGAACTCCCGTGGGCGGGACGACGAACCGGCCTTGTGAGGCCGTAAGCATCCCCGACTATCGGACTAACGTGCTGTGGGCCAGCTGAGTCCCATTGAGGGGAACCTTGTGATCGACACGCCCGAGGAGGCCCGCGGGACGTCGACCGGCACCGTGGTCCGTACCGTCCTGCCACCTGCCGAGACGTCCGCCGCGCCCAAACCCGCGGCGCCCCGGGAGAACCGGCTGCGCGCCCTCGACGGGCTGCGGCTCGTCGCGGCCCTGATGGTGGCGGGCTACCACTACGGCGGCCGGGACGGCGAGGTGGTCCAGGCCTGGGGAACCTCGCCCAAGCACCAGTTCCCCACCCTGCACCATCTGTTCGCCTACGGCTGCCTGGGCGTGCAGGTCTTCTTCGTGATCAGCGGCTTCGTCATCTGCATGAGCGGCTGGGGCCGGCCGCTGCGCTCCTTCTTCGCCTCCCGCGCCTCGCGGCTGCTGCCCGCGTACTGGGCCGCGATCATCATCGTGACGGCCGTGTTCGCCCTGCCCGTCGTCGCGTACAAGACGGTCTCCCCGAGCGACGCGCTGGTCAACCTCACCATGCTCCAGCAGCCGCTGGGCGCCGACCGGGTGCTCGGCGTGTGCTGGACCCTGTGGGCGGAGGTCCGCTTCTACGCCCTCTTCGCGCTGTGCATCGTGCTGCCGGGAGCGAACCGGCAGCGCGTGATCCTGTTCTGCGCCGGCTGGACCCTGGCCGCGGCCATGGCGCAGGGCGTGAACGAGCCCCTGCTCAACATGGTCCTGATGCCGGAGTACGCCCCGTACTTCATCGGCGGTGTCGGCCTCTACCTCGTCCACCGCAACTGGCGTGACGCGTACGCCTGGGGCATCGTGGGTGTGAGCTGGCTGATCGGCCAGCACTACGCGGTCCAGCGCCTGTGGCACGCCCCGAACCCGGAGTTCTTCTCCAACCGCTCGTCCTACGCCATCATCCTCGTCGTCACCTTCGGCTACGTCGCCGTCGCCGCGATCGCGCTGGGCTGGCTCCGCTGGGCGAACTGGCGCTGGCTGACCGTCGCGGGCGCCCTGACGTACCCGTTCTATCTGGTCCACGAGCACCTGGGCTGGGTCGCCATCAAGGCCTACCACCAGACCCTGCACATCCCGTCGTACGGCACGATCCTCGCCACCGTCGCCACGATGCTGCTGCTCGCCTGGCTGCTCAACCGGTTCGTGGAGAACCGGCTCACGCCCAAGCTCCGCGCCGCCCTGTCGAAGCCGCGCCCGTAGCGCCGGGGAATTCGCCTTCCCTTAACCCGCCCGCCCGCTTGGGCACGCGGCGCCGGGCAGGCGCGGAGGAGTTCCGTACACGCTCGTCCCCCACACGAGCTCCTCCGCGCGGCCCCTCCCCGAGGGCCCGCGCCGACACAGGGAGTGCTCCCCCTATGACTCTCGCACCTGGCACGACCCGACCGCCCCACCGACTCGGAGACATACCCGGCTGGTTCCCCGTGCTCGACCAGATGCTCTTCGAGTGGCTCCTGGACCGCCAGGAGTCGTCGGGCACGCGGGGCGACCTGCTGGAAGTAGGTGTCTACCTGGGCAAGAGCGCGATCTTCCTCGGACGGCACCTCCAGGACACCGAGCGGTACACGGTGTGCGACCTGTTCGAGGGGTCCGCCCCGGACGACGCCAACAAGGCGGAGTCGACGAAGTCGTACGGCGCGCTCACCCGGCGGGCCTTCGAGGAGAACTACCTCTCCTTCCACGACACGCTGCCCCGCGTCCTCCAGGGCCCCAGCAGCGTGGTCCCGGCGGAAGTCGCCGCCGGCTCCTGCCGGTTCGTCCACATCGACGCCTCGCACCTGTACGAGCACGTGTACGACGACATCGGCGCCGCCCGCGACACGCTGCTGCCCGGCGGAGTCGTCGTCCTGGACGACTTCCGCTCGGAACACACGCCCGGCGTCTCCGTGGCCGTCTGGGAGGCGGTGCTCGCCAGGGGCCTGCGCCCGATCTGCCTCAGCACACAGAAGCTGTACGGGACCTGGGGCGACCCCGGGCCCGTCCAGGAGGAACTGCTGGCGGCGGTGCGCGGACGCGAGGACTGCCATCTGAGCGTCCAGCAGGCCGCCGGACACCGCATCATCCGCCTCAAGTCGAGGAAGGGCATGCCGGAACCGTTCTTCCCTCCGTCCCGGCACGCGCGCGCCGCGGATCGCGCGGCCCCGGCCCGGCCGGGCGCGTCCGCCGTCCCACGTCCCGTCCGTACCCGTTCCCGCGCCCGCCGGATGGCGGCGGACCTGCTCCCGCCCGCCCTGACCCGCGCGATCCGCGGCGCCCGCGCGGCGAGGGGTCCGGGAGGGCGCTGACCGGCGGCGGCCGGGCTCAGCCGATGCCGTAGCGCGCCTCGACGCCCGCGACGATCAGGCCGAGCCCTTCCTCGAAGTGCCGCTCGTAGTCCTCGAAGATCTCCGCGCCCGCCGCCGCCGACAGAGGGAAGTCGGCCATGCGGCGGGCGCGTTCGTCCGTGTCGTACCCCTCGCGGCGCTCGCCCGGCAGCGGCTGGACGCCCTGCTCCTCGGTGACGAAGCCGATCGTGTACGCGTAGGTGGTGGACGTCGCGCGGACCGCCTGGGCGAGGGTGAATCCCGCCTCGGTGAAGAGCCGCAGCGTCCGCTCCATCTCGACGGCGTGCACGGTTCCCGTGAAGCGTGAACCGCTGAAGACCTTGGCGCCGTCGCGGTAGCTCAGCAGGGCGGCGCGCAGTCCGCGGTTGGCGGCGAGCAGCCGCTCCCGCCAGCCGTCGCCCCCGGCCGCGCCGGGGGTGTCGACCATCCGGCGGTACATCTCGGTGGCCATCTCGTCGAGCAGTTCCTGCTTGTTCTTGAAATGCCAGTAGAGCGCCGGCGCCTGGACGTCCAGCTCCTTGGCGATGGCCCGCAGGGTCAGGCCGTCGAGGCCCGTCTCGTTGAGCAGCCGCAGAGCGGTCCCGACGACCTGCTTCTTGTCCAGCCTGGGGGATCGCTGGGGTCTCTGGGTAACCACGCTTGACAGTTTAACGCCGTTAAGGACATGCTCGTCGCACCGAACTTAACGGCGTTAAGGAAAGATGCATGAGCATGACATCACACCGGGACATGAACGTGGACATGAACGTGGACATGAACGTGGACGTGGACGTACTCGTCGTCGGAGCCGGCCCGACCGGCCTCGCCCTCGGCGTCGATCTCGCGCGGCAGGGCGTGGACGCGCTCGTCGTGGAGCGGGGCGAGGGCCTCGCGCCGGGATCGCGCGGCAAGGGGCTCCAGCCCCGCACGATGGAGGTGTTCGAGGACCTCGGCGTCCTCGACGCGATCCGCGCGGCGGGCGGCGGCTACCCGGTCGGGATGATCTGGCAGGACGGTGAGCGCGTGGGTGAGCACCAGATGTTCGACCCGGCCGAGCCGAGCGACGACTCGCCGTACAACGCGCCGTGGATGGTGCCGCAGTGGCGTACGCAGGAGATCCTCTTCGCGCGGCTCCGGGAGCTCGGCGGCCGGGTCGCCTTCGGCCGTGAGGTCGTCTCGGCCGACCAGGACGAGAACGGCGTGACCGTGGGGTTCGCCTCCGGCCCGCCGGTCCGCGCGCGGTACGTCGTCGCCGCCGACGGTGGCCGCTCGGCCGTACGGCGCGCGCTCGGGATCGCCATGGCCGGAGAGACCCTCGACCCGCACCCGATGCTCGTCGCGGACGTGCGGATCACCGGGCTGGACCGCGACAACTGGCATGTCTTCCCGCCGCGTGAGGGCACCGGCGGCTTCCTGGCGATCTGCCCGCTCGCCGGTACGCAGGACTTCCAGGTCGTGGCGCAGTTCCCGGAGGGCACGGACGTCGACCTGTCCCTCGACGGCGTCCGCAAGACCGTCGCCGCGCGCTCCCACCTCTCGCCCGAGGCCGTGACCGAGGTGCGGTGGGCCTCGGACTTCCGGCCGCGCACGGGACTGGCCGACCGCTTCAGTGCCGGGCGGGTCCTCCTCGCCGGGGACGCGGCGCACATCCACTCACCGGCCGGCGGCCAGGGGCTCAACACCAGCGTCCAGGACGCCTACAACCTGGGCTGGAAGCTCGGCGCGGTCCTGCGCGGCGAGGCTCCCGCGTCGCTGCTCGGCACCTACGAGGAGGAACGCCGCCCCGTCGCCGCCGACATGCTCGGTCTGTCCACCCGGATCCACCGCGGCGAGGCCCGCCGCGGCAAGGAGACCCGTCAGCTCGGCCTCGGCTACCGCGGCTCCTCCCTCGCGGTGGAGACCCGCACGGACCTCCCGGACGAGGCGCTGCGCGCGGGCGACCGCGCCCCCGACGGAACCGTGGACGGCGTACGCCTCTTCGACGCGTTCCGGGGAGCGCACTGGACGCTGCTCACCGTCGGCACGGTCACGGAACCGGCGGCGCCCCCCGGTGTCCGCACCGCGCGGATCGGGTCGCACGAGCGCTACGGGACCGGGGTCTTCCTCGTCCGCCCCGACGGCTACGTGGGCTGGGCGGGCGCCGACACGACGGGCCTGCGGGAGTACGCGGCCCTGGTAGGCCTCAGCGCCGGCTGAGTGCTGCGGACACGGCCTACGCGCCGGCGAGTGTGAGCTTGACCGCGAAGCCGAGGAAGAGGGCGCCCGCGGCGGTCGTGGCCCCCGCGGAGAGGCGCTTGCGCCGGCGGAAGGCCGCCGCGAGGCGGGTACCGCTGAAGATCAGCGCGGTCAGATACAACACGCTCGCGAGCTGGGCGAAGGCCCCGAGCACGACGAACGACAGGGCCGGATAGGCGTATCCGGGGTCGACGAACTGCACGAAGAAGGCGACGAAGAACAGGATCGCCTTCGGGTTGAACAGGCTGATCACCAGCGCCCGCCGGAACGGCCGCTCCCCTGCCGCCTCCTCGGGCTCCGCGCTCTCGGCGACCGCCTCCCGGCGGGCCCGCCACATCGCCCGCGCGGCGCGCAGCATCCCGATCGCCAGCCAGGTCAGATATCCCGCACCGGCGTACTTCACGATGCTGAACAGCACGGCGTTCGCCTGGAGCAGCGAGGCCACACCGGCCGCCGACAGGGTCATCAGCACGGTGTCCCCGCACCACACACCCGCGGCGGCGGTGTACCCCGTACGGACGCCCCGGCGGGCGGCGACGGACAGCACGTACAGCGAGTTCGGTCCCGGCAGCAGGACGATCAGGACGAGGCCCGCGAGATAGGTGGGGAGGTCGATGACACCAAGCATGAGATGGAGTGTCGCACGCGGCCGCGCCGTCGGGTCCGGCCGTCTCATCACGGGTTCGTCACCGCCGGGAGGGGCGCCCGGGGGCACGCGGCCGACGTCCCCGGCCGCCCGCTTCGGGGCAGCGGTCCGGGGCCACGGTCCGGTTCAGAAGGAGTCCGAGGGCACGTAGGTCCCCCAGATCTCGCGCAGCGCGTTGCAGACCTCGCCGACCGTCGCGCGGGCGCGCAGGGCCTCCTTCATCGGGTAGAGGACGTTGTCGGTGCCCTCGGCGGCCTTCTTCAGGGCGACGAGGGCGGCGTCGACGGCGCCCTGGTCGCGCTCGGCGCGGAGCCGGGCGAGGCGTTCGGCCTGCTGGGCCTCGATGGCGGGGTCGACGCGCAGCGGCTCGTACGGCTCCTCCGCGTCGATCCGGAAGCGGTTGACGCCGACCACCACGCGCTCGCCGGAGTCGGTCTCCTGGGCGACCCGGTAGGCGGAGCGCTCGATCTCGCCCTTCTGGAAACCGTGCTCGATGGCCCCGACGGCGCCGCCGAGGTCCTCGACCCGCGTCATGAGGGCGACGGCCGCGGCCTCGACGTCGTCGGTCATCCTCTCGACGACGTACGAGCCGGCGAAGGGGTCGACCGTCGCCGTCACGTCCGTCTCGTAGGCGAGGACCTGCTGGGTGCGCAGGGCGAGCCGCGCGGATTTGTCGGTGGGCAGCGCGATGGCCTCGTCGAAGGAGTTGGTGTGCAGCGACTGGGTGCCGCCGAGGACCGCGGCGAGGCCCTGGACCGCGACCCGGACGAGGTTCACCTCGGGCTGCTGCGCGGTGAGCTGGACGCCCGCCGTCTGGGTGTGGAAGCGCAGCATCAGCGACTTGGGGTTCTTCGCGCCGAACTCGTCCCGCATCACCCGGGCCCAGATGCGCCTGGCCGCACGGAACTTGGCGACCTCCTCCAGGATCGTCGTACGGGCGACGAAGAAGAAGGAGAGGCGGGGGGCGAAGTCGTCGACGTCCATGCCGGCGGCGACGGCGGTGCGGACGTACTCGATGCCGTCGGCGAGCGTGAACGCGATCTCCTGCGCGGGAGAGGCGCCCGCCTCGGCCATGTGGTAGCCGGAGATCGAGATCGTGTTCCACTTCGGGATCTCGGCCCCGCAGTACCTGAAGATGTCCGCGATCAGCCGCAGCGACGGCTTGGGCGGGAAGATGTACGTGCCGCGGGCGATGTACTCCTTGAGGACGTCGTTCTGGACGGTGCCCGTCAACTGCTCCGCGGGGACGCCCTGTTCCTCGCCGACGAGCTGGTACATGAGCAGCAGCAGCGCGGCGGGCGCGTTGATCGTCATCGAGGTGGAGACCTGGCCGAGCGGGATCCCGTCGAACAGGACGCGCATGTCGTCGACCGAGTCGATGGCCACACCGACCTTGCCGACCTCGCCGTGCGCGAGCGGGGCGTCGGAGTCGTGGCCCATCTGGGTGGGCAGGTCGAAGGCGACCGACAGGCCCGTCGTGCCGTGGGCGATGAGCTGCCGGTAGCGGGCGTTGGACTCCACGGCCGTGCCGAACCCCGCGTACTGGCGCATGGTCCACGGGCGGCCCGTGTACATCGAGGGGTACACGCCGCGGGTGAAGGGGTACGCGCCCGGCGCGCCGAGCTTCTCGGCCGGGTCCCAGCCGTCCAGGGCCTCGGGGCCGTAGACCGGTTCGATGGGCAGTCCGGACTCGGATTCGCGCGTCATTGCTGTGCCTCCCGTGAAGCGGCCCGACGACAGGGACTCCGTTCCGCCGTGCGGCGGCTCGTTCCATGGTTCTCTTCCACCATGCCGCCCAGTTCGCAACCGGTCACCCGCGGGGAGCATCCCGGGTGACATGACGGCGGGACGGGGGCCTGATGTGCACGACAGGACGCGTGGAACAGGGGTCCGGATGCGTACGACTGGCTTGAAGAGATCGCTGGCCGCGCTCGCGGTGCTCGCCGTGGTGAGCGGCTGCACGGCGCACGCCGTGGACGCGGAGGGGAAGAAGGGGCCGGTACGGATCGACGGTTCGCTCGCCCCGGCCCCCGGTGCGACGAAGAAGGACGACGGCAAGCCCGCCTCCCCGTCGAAGGGGGAGGACGGCACATCCGGCTCCGCGGAGGCGGGGAAGGACGACGAGCGGCCCACCGCCGAGCCCGCCGAGGTCCTCTGGTCCCGGGGCGACCGGGGCGACGACATCCGCAGGGCGCAGGCCCGGCTGCACCAGGTCGCCTGGCTGATCACCCCGCCGACGGGGACGTACGACGCCCGGACGGCCGCGGCCGTGAAGGGGTTCCAGGGCAAGCGGGGACTTCCGCGCACCGGTGAGCTGGACACCGTGACCTGGCGGCGGCTGCGGAGGATGACGCACGAACCGGCCGCCTGGGAGCTGTATCCCTACGGCGGGCAGCCGGCCGCGAAGCCCGACCCGCGCTGCATGAAGGGCCGTGTGCTGTGCGTCAGCAAGACGAGCCGCACGCTGCGCTGGATGATCGACGGCAGGACCGTCTCGGAGATGGACGTCCGGTTCGGCTCGCAGTACACGCCCACCCGCGAAGGGGTGTTCACGGTGTACTTCAAGTCGCGCCACCACGTGTCGACGATCTACCACACGTCGATGCCGTACGCGATGTTCTTCAGCGGCGGCCAAGCGGTGCACTATTCCTCGGACTTCGCGGCCCGCGGCTACTACGGCGCCTCGCACGGCTGCGTCAACGTCCGGGACGAGAGCAAGGTCGGGGCGCTGTTCGCGCAGGTCCGCTCGGGCGACAAGGTCGTCGTCTCCTGGTGACGGGCCTCCGCGCGAAGGGCGGGGAAAGGAGAGTGGGGCGCGGGCGGGACCGGGGGAACGTGTCCCACCCGCGCCAGTTGCACGAAGCCGTGGGTACGGGGGGAACCCCGGCTCCGTGCTACGGCCGATGACCAGTCGGCTCATCACGTACTGCGTCGCGGCGGCCGAAAACGTCACACCCAGGCAATAAAAATTTCAACGACATACGAAAGTGCTGGTCAGAGAGGTCTCGCGGCACTTCAGAGGAGCGTGCCGACCGACCGGCTCGGCATCGTCCTCGGCGTCGGGCCCGACGGGGACCACGTCGGCGCGACCGGCAGGAGCGGGGTCGGTCGCGGACGCAGTACGGACGGGGCGCTGACACCGTTGTCCTGGTGGTCGTTGCCGCCCGGTCCTATGTGGTGGCCGTCGCCGTCACCGTCACCGCCGCCCGAGTCCCCCTGGTCGCCGTGACCGCCCTGGTCGCTCCCCTGCCCGCCGTCGTCGCCCGAACCGTCGCGGGCGTCCTGGCCGCGGCCGAGGACGCCGGAGCAGTACAGCCGCACCCGGGCACCGCCGCCCGCCACGTGCTCCAGGGCGCGCCTGCGGTCCCCGTCGAGGTCCTTGCCGTCGAGGAGGTCACGGCAGTACGCGCGCGTCCTGGCCCACCACTCGCGGGTACGGTCGGCGGTCCCGCCGGTGTCGGGACTCGGCGGGCCGCTCGGGTGGCCGGTGCCCGCGGACGTGGAGGTGTCGCCGGACGGTTCGCCCGGCGTGCCGTCAGGCACGGGCACCACGGCGCCGTTCCCGCCGGAGACCCCGGGTGAGGGGGTGGGCGAGACCGAGACGAGCGGCCGGTCCGGGGTCCGGACGGCCGTGGCCGTCGCGGCCGGGCCCGGGTGTTCGCGGATGAAGGGGGTCGGCAGGACTCCGGTTCCGGCCGCGACGGCCACGCCGCCGACCATCCCGACGGCCAGCACCGCGGCGAGCCCGAAGCGGGTGGGCCGTCCCCAGCGGGTCCGGCGTCCGTGCGCGGCGGGGCGTCCGATCCGTACGAGACCGGCGTCCGCGGCGTGCGCGCCGGACCGCGCGCGACCGTGCCGGCCGGGCTGCGCGGCGACAACCTCCCCGCTCTCGCGCGCCTTGCGGAAAGCGGCCAACGCGGCTGCCTCGCCCGGGAGTTCGTCGCTGGTCGGCTCGGGTTCCGTGGTCAGTGCGCCGAGGGCCGCGGTGAGACGGTCCGCCTGGTCACGCGTGCCGGGGTCGACGGCTTCCAGCGGCTCCCCGTTCAGCAGACGCTCCGCGGCGTCCCGGTCCAGCCACCTGTACTGCTCGTCGGCCATCACATGTCCTTCTGCGCCCGCGAACGCGTATGCGTCACACCGGCGGACGTCACCGCACGGGTACGGGAACCTCGTTGCGGGGGAACGGCGTCGAGCGCGCCGACGGATTCCGGATCGGTGCCGAGCAGTTCCGCGAGGCGTTTCAGACCCCGGTGCGCGGCGGTCCGGACGGCTCCGGGGCGCTTGCCGAGGGTCTCGGCGGCCGTCTTGGCGTCGAGACCGACCACGACCCGCAGCACGACGGCCTCGGCCTGGTCCTGCGGGAGCTGGGCGATGAGCGAGAGGGTGCTGCCGGTGGACAGCGCCTCCATCGCCTCGGTCGCGGTGTCGGACTCGGCGGCCTTGCCGGTCAGCTCGGTCTCGTCGCCGCCTATCGCGGGACGGCGCCCGCGCATCCGTATGTGGTCCAGGGCGCGGTTGCGGGCGATCCTCGCCGCCCAGCCGCGGAAACGGTCCGCGTCGCCGCTGAAGCGTTCCAGGTCACGGGCGATCTGGAGCCAGGCCTCGGACGTGACGTCCTCGGCGTCCGGCTCGCCCACCAGTGTCCGGACGTATCCGAGCAGGCGTGGGTGCACAGCTCGGTACACCGTCCGGAACGCGGCCTCGTCCCCGTCCTGCGCGGCAAGTACCGCGGCGGTCAGCTCCGCGTCGTCCCCCAGCACCCCCGCGCCCCTCTTTGCGCCTCGACCGGCTCCGCTCTCGCGGACCGGGTTCTCGCCGTCGTGCGTTCCTCGATGGACGGTTGTGGTCCCAGGTCCGCGTGGTCGTGGTCTGCCGCCCCACACGGTTCCTGCCCCAGGCCCCACGTGGTCGCGGTCCCCGGGTCCACTCAGTCGTGGTCCCGGGTTCCTCGTGGTTGCGGTCGTCCTCTTTCCGCACCGGCGCGAAAGGCACGTTACGGCCTGAAACAGCTCCCCGTCCATGTTCGTACAACCTGCAACTACGCGGTGACGGAGCGGGGTGTGACACAAAACGCAGTCCCGGCGCTGTAGAGAGTACGGGTCGCCGCGCGGCCCGTGCCGCGCGACGGTCGGGGCCTCTCCTGTGGGGGGTGGCGGCCCCGGCCGTTGCCATCGGCGAGGAATCGGGCCGACGGCCCTGCGGAGAAGTACGCCTGGCGCCGCGTCAGGGATTCCCGTCGGCGGTCAGGCCGGGAATCCGGCCGCCTGCCGCCGGGTCGGGGCCGCACGCCGACAGCCGACAGCCGACAGCCGACAGCCGACAGCCGACAGCCGGGCAACGGACCCCGCAGCGTCAGGACACCTGCCGCCATCACGGCAGAGACACCCGCCGCCCTCGCGGCACAGACACCCGCCCAGGCCTCCGGCGCCCTCGTAGCGCCCGGACGTTCGGCGAAGCCGCGGTGGGCGCCCGGCGGCCTTCCGGCCCCGGCCCGCCAGTCCCGGCCGTCACCCGGCTACCGGCTCTTGGACTTCGCCGGCTTCGGCGTCGGGGCCGGGGTCTCCTGAGCCGGCGTCCCGTCCGCCTTCCCGGGCTTCCGCCCGTCTCCCGCGCTCTCGTCGTGCCCCGTCCCCTTCGCACCCTTCGTCCCGGTGTGCGCGGCCAGTTGCCCGGCGCAGAACGCCTCGACCTTGTCCTCACCGCCAGCGGCCGTGACGAGCCGCTGCCAGGCGCGCGAGTCCAGGGCGTTGCCCCGGCCCTTCACCGACGCGTACGCACGGCAGTGGGCCTCGGTGTCCTGGGCGCGCGGCGGGCGGCTCGCGAGGCCGCTCGGGGTCAGGGCGCCGGGGGCACCGGGACCGACCGGGGCGGCCGCCTCGGGGAACCGGCCCGGAACGCTGCCGGACGGACGGGCCGTAGCTCCGCCCCGGTGCCCGGCGTCCTCGTGCGTGACCGGTCCGATGGCCGCGACGGCGACTCCGCCCAGGGTCAGACCGGCCAGCAGGACGGCGAACGCGGCCCGCAGCGAACGTCTCTGCCCCTTCCGTTCCTTGGGGCGCCAGTCGTCACTCCGCCGGGTGGGCGCGGAGTGCGCGCCGCTGTCCCGCGCGGCCCGGAAGGCGGCCACGGCCCGCGTCTGCGCCGCCCTGTCGTCGCCCCGGCCGCGCATCGCCGCGGCGAGAAGCCCCTCCAGTGGGGTCTCCACGCCCGCGGGGTCCGCCGCGCGGGCGAGGCCGACGCTTCCGGTGGCCGCCGCGGGGGCGAGGCCGGGCCCGGGGGCCCCGCCGTCGCCGACGTGCCGTTCACCCATGCCGGGTCGCGCATCCGGTTCCCTGTGCGGTTCCACGTCCGGTTCCATCTCCGTCTGCCGCTCCGCCCTGCAACTCCTCGCCGTACCAGGACTCAGCTCCGCGCTCCACGCAGTACAACGCGCTCGCTCCACACGTCGTCCCGCGCCCGCGGGACGACACCCGGCCATGGGCCGCGCGGGCCCCGCGCGGCGGCCCGTCGCCGTCCGGCGGCCGTCCTCCGCGTGACGACCGTCCGCCGTGCACCATCCGTACACCGGTCGCGTTCCTTCCGCCGTACGACGATGCCGTTCCGGACGACGGCGTGGTGCCGGCCGTTCGTGGTGCCGGCCGCTCCGGACGTACTGCTCATCCCGACTCCCCCAGCGTCCGGGGCTCCTCATCCGTCACACCCGCGCCACCGAGCTGGCGCGCGAGCCGCTTCAGTCCCCGGTGGGCGGAGGTCCGCACCGCGCCCGGCCGCTTGCCGAGCACACGTGCCGCGGCCGGTCCGTCGAGGCCGACGACGACCCGCAGGAGCACCGCCTCGGCCTGGTCGCGCGGCAGGCCCGCGACCAGTTCCAGGGCGTATTCGGTGGACAGGCTCTCCAGTGCCTCGTCCTGGGTGCTGTGCCTGCCGGGCAGGTCCAGCGCGTCCTGCTCGATGGCGCTGCCCCGGGGCCTCACCCGCAGCCGCCGCAGATGGTCCAGCGCGCGGTGCCGGGCGATGGTCGCGGTCCAGCCGCGGAACCCGGCGCCGTCCCCCCGGAACCGTCCCAGGTCCCGGGCGATCTCCAGCCAGGCGTCGGACGCCACGTCCTCGGCGTCGTCGCCGACGATGCCGCGCAGATAGCCCAGCAGTCCGGGCTGCACGATCCGGTACGCGGCCGCGAAGGCGAGCTCGTCGCCCTCCTGCGCCCGCGCCACGGCCACGCCCAGTTCCGCGTCGTACGGCTGCGCGCGGCGGGGTTGCCCTCCCTGGCCCAACACTGTCCTCGTTCGCACCGAGTTCGCCCGAATGTGCCTGTCGGCGCGGCCGTCCGCGCCGACACCCTCATGGTCATCAGCGTCGGGCCCCACGGAAATGTCACAGCGCGTCAGACGCCCTGTCCGGGCACTCCGTCCGGGCCGGTGGGACCCGGCGCGGACCTCAGCGGGTGGCCTCACGGCACAGCAGACGCAGGGAGCCGTCGCCCCCGTAGCAGCGGCGGGCCTCCTCGATCGGGTCCCACAGCCGCCCGTCGGGAGTTCGGAGCCAGTGCTCGCCGCCGGTCTCCCACCACTCGGCGCCGGTGTGACGGGCGACCACCTCGCCCGCGTACGCGCCGAATCCGCGCAGCACGCTCTCGACGGCGGCGTACGGGGCCCCGTCCCTGCGTATCTCGTCGATCACGCGGTCGACGCGCCACAGGCTCTGTGCCGAGTAGTCGAGGCGCAGCCTGGCGCCCTCCCGCATGGCCGCGACCGTGTCGGCCGCCCAGCGAACGGGCTTCGTCGCAGCCGAGGGCCGTGTTGCTTGAGTTGCATTCACACTCGGTAGAGCGCGACGGCGGCCGGATTCGTCACGGGTCGGGGCCGGGGTTCGCGACACCGGCCCAGCACCGCCATGTCCGCCCCAGGACCCTCACAGGAACCCCTCGCGATCAAGGTTTCGGGTGCGCCGGAGCCGTGTTTCCTCCGGCGCACCCTCGCGGGCCCGTCCCGGGACTACACCCGTCCGCGTGCCCTGCGGGAGACCACCGCTCGCAGGACGCGCCGCCCCTCCGTCGACGCGTCCAGCGCGAGCCGCAGTCCGCCCTTGCCGTGCTCGGCGAGCAGTTCCAGGACGGAGACCTGGCGGCGCAGTTCGGCGGCGACGAGCGGGGACATGCCCTCCGTACGCCCCTCACGGCGCGCCGTCACGCACGCCTCCGCGTCGTCGGCGTGATCGAGGAACCGGTGGACCTGCAGCGCCGCCACCGAGCAGGCGTCCGACCAGGCACGCAGTTCCTCCTCGGAGGGCTTCGCGGGGACGGCCTCCAGCATGCCCCGGGCGAGCAGGGCGGCGTGATCCTCGTCGGTCACGGCCGGCTCGGGGTCCTCCGCGTCCATCTTGGCGCGCGCCTCTTCCAGGCGCGTTCCCCACTCGGCCCAGGTGTCCGGCTCCGCCAAGCTGGCCCACAGGGGCCGCAGGACATCGTCGTCACCGCCGAGGAGCGGTACGCACCGATCCAAACAAGCCAGGCCACTCGCTGCCAGACCTCGCTCGTCGGCCCGAGCGATCAGTTCCACCAGACTCATCACGACTCCCTCGAAATGCCTCGACAGGGCGCCCTTGCCTTACGGAGCCCGCACTTCCCCTTACTGCGTGCAACGGACCCGGAGTGTCACAGTGCGCCCCCACCCTGCCGTTCGACGAGCCGAATGAACAGGTTTTCAGCCAAAGACACACTCCGGGACGGGCACAATTCCGCACGACCACCCAGACCTGGGACCAGGTGGCCCTGCCGGGAAGAAGACCTCGGCGTCGAGACGGACCCGCCGGAACCGGATCAGAAGGCGACGCCGCCGGCCAGGAGGGCGGTCGACTGTGCCCGCGCGGCGGACGGACCGAGCGAGTTCGCCTCATCGGCCCGTCGCACGGGGGAGGCGAGGCGCTCGCCTCCGCCCGCGAGGCCGTCCGCGAGGGCCGGGCCGGGGCCGCTCAGCCCAGTTGGTCGGCCAGGGACTTGAACTGGGTCCAGGAGAGGGACGGTGTTCGTGGGTCCCACAGTTTCTGGGTCAGGGCGCGCAGCGGCATGCGGATGCCCGCCGCGACCTGGTCCTGGGTCTGGGAGTTCGAGAGGTCGCACCAGACGGCGAAGGACCCGCCGAGGATCTGGGAGTCGTACCGCGCGGGCACCGGCGTCGTACCGCGCAGGACGAGGGGCGTCCACTGCTCGTAGATGCGCTGCCCGGTCGGATACACGAAGGTCTGGGGTTCACCGAGGACGTAGTACAGGTACTCGTCGTTGTAGTTGATGACCTTGCGGCCCGCGCTCAGATACTCCACGGGCTGCCGGGCACCGATCTCCTTGCCGGTCCAGTAAGCCACCTGGAGGCTGCCGTCGGCCCGGACCGTGCTGCCGCGGAAGAAGCCGTCGTTCCAGGCCCGTGCCGTGCGACCGTGCCCGTGGACCACCTTGGCGCGGTCGTTGAGCCATCCGGTCGTGAGGTCGGCGACGCCCGCGCCCGCTCCGTACCTGTTCCTGGCCGCGGTGACGAGCTGCGGGAAGGACGCCGCCGGGTTGGCCACCGTCAGTGCCTGGTACTCGTCGCCGCCGAGGTGCCAGTCGGTGCCGGGGAACAGATCCGCGTACTCGTCGAGCAGTTCGTCGACGATCTTCGCCGAGGCGGGCTTGGAGATGTCCACGGCGCCGCGAACGGGGACGCCCGACACATTGCGGAGCTGGAGATCGGGGTGCGCCGCGATGACCGCGCCGAGGTGGCCCGGCGAGTCGATCTCGGGCACGACGGTGATGTGCCGGCTCGCCGCGAGCGCGACGATCCGGCGCACCTCGTCCTTCGTCAGATGCTGCCGCGACACGATCTCGGGGTGCGTGTCGGACTCGATGCGGAAGCCCTGGTCGTCGGAGAAGTGCAGGCCGAGCTGGTTGTACTTCAGGTCCCCCAGCTCGCGCACCCGGTCCTCGATCCAGGCCGCCGTGAAGTGCTTGCGCGCGATGTCGAGCATGAACCCGCGGACCGGCTTCGCGGGCCGGTCGCGTACGACGCCCTCCGGCGCCGTACCGCCGCCGTGCACCTCCTGCTTGAGCGTGCGCGTGCCGTAGAAGACCCCGGCCTCGGCGGGCCCGGTGACGGCGACCCGGCCGTTCTTGACCGTGAGGGTGTACGACTCCGGTCCCGCCTTGCTCTTGTCCAGGCCCAGTTCGACGTCACCGGCCTTGGCGGCCGCCCGTCCCGCGTACGTCAGTCTCAGTTCGCCGGCGAGCAGCTTGCCCTCGTCGGCGAGGCCGTTGTCGTCCACGACGACCCGGGCGCCGGCGGCCGGGCGCCAGCCGGGACCGTGGGCCGCGGTGTGCTCGCGTACGGCGGGGATGGTGCGCGGCGCCTTGGAGAGGGGATAACTCCGGGTCGGCGAAGGGCTGGGGGCGGACACGGCCCCCGACCGGTCCGCGGACGGTACCCGCGCCCCGGCCGGCCCGCCGCCCCCGTCGGGCCAGACCACCACGGCCACCGCGACGACACCGGCGACCGCCAGACCGGCCGCGAGGAGTTTGCCCCGCCCGTTCTGTCCCGACCGCCGCCGACGCGGCGCGCGCCGCCTGCCACTGCTCACTCCGCCACCCTCGTCTCACCGCGCCCGCTGCGCGGCGCTCACTTCACGGCGCCGACCGCGCGGCGCCCACTTCACCGTGCCGTCGCCGGGCCGGCCTCCCTACAGGTGTACTCCCTCGTCGAGGCGGCCACCTCTTCGGAGCACCTCGCCGGGCCGGTTCTCCACTCCCACCGAGAACTCTGCCCCGACCGTCACCCGAACCGTCCACCACATGCTCCGAAACTCTCCCGTGCGGGTGAAATCCGGGCATCCGTCGGACAGGTCCCGACACACCTCGATAGCGTGAGCGGCACAACTTTCACTTCCGCCCCTGCCGAAACACACGTATCGCACGCACGTCACGCTCACCGGACGTCGCGCGTCCCACCCCCACGCCGAGGACCCACGCTGACGTCTCACCGTCTCCCACGCCTCCCCGGCCAGGTCGCCCTCCCCGAGCAGAAGAGCGCGGAACCGTCCCCGGTCCGCCTCGACGGGTTCAACTCCGCACCCGCCGGAGAGGTCACCCACGCCCTGCTCTCCTGCTGCCGCAGCCTGCGCTGGGTCCACCGTCTGGCCGACCACCGCCCCTACCCGGATCTCGGCGCCCTGCTGGCCGCGGCCGACGAGGCGGCGTACGACCTGACCCCCGCCGACCTGGCCGAAGCCCTGGCCGGCGAATCGCTCACACCGCTCCCGGACGGCGCGTACTCCGCCGCCCACACCGCGCTGAGCGCCGCGCACGCCGCGTACGAGAGCAGATTCGGACATGTGTTCGTCATCTGTCTGGACGCGTTCTCTCCCGGCGAGGCCCTCGACCAGGTCCTCGGCGGCATCCGGTCACGCCTGGCGAACGACCCGGAGGAGGAGCGGGTCATCACCGCCGACGAGCTGCGCAGACTGGCCCGCGGGCGGCTCACCCGGCTCGTCCGTCAGTTCGCCAACGGGGCACGACCCGCCGACACGCCGCGCCCGGAATAGCCCGAACGTGCCTGATTGATTGCCAGTTTGATCACATTGATAGGGCCGCTGTAAGCGTTCCGACAACACGTCGCTACGATGGCCAGGGCCGGTGGACCGTACCTGGCCGGGCCCGACCGACAGAGAAGCCGGCGCGGCCCCAATCCCCGCTCCCGGAGGGTTCTTCCGTGCCGGCTGGAACGCTGTACCGCGGCCGGGAAGGAATGTGGTCCTGGGTGGCTCATCGAGTCACCGGCGTCCTCATCTTCTTCTTCCTGTTCGTACACGTGCTGGACACCGCTCTCGTCCGTGTCTCCCCCGAGGACTACGACAAGGTCGTAGCCACGTACAAGACGCCGATCGTCGCGCTGCTGGAATACGGCCTCGTGGCCGCCATTCTCTTCCACGCGCTCAACGGCCTGCGTGTCATCGCCGTCGACTTCTGGTCCAAGGGCCCGCGCTATCAGAAGCAGATGCTCTGGACCGTCGTCGGTATCTGGGTCGTGCTGATGTTCGGGGCCCTTTACCCCGTCCTCGGTCACGCATTCCGCGAAGTATTCGGGAGCTGACGCAGATGTCCACTACTGACACCGCCGCTTCCGGAATCGGCCCCGTAGAAGGCTCCGGAGATTTCTCGGCCTACAGCGTCGACAACCCGGCCCCCTTCATCGAGGCCCCGCGCAAGCGCACCAAGAAGACCCCGAAGTCGACCCGCGGCAACTTCGAGATGTACGGCTGGCTCTTCATGCGCCTGTCCGGCATCGTCCTGGTCGTCCTGGTCCTCGGCCATCTGCTGATCCAGCTCGTCCTCGACGGCGGCGTCTCCAAGATCGGCTTCGCCTTCGTGGCCGGCCGCTGGGCCAGCCCGTGGTGGCAGGCCTGGGACCTCGCGATGCTGTGGCTGGCCATGCTGCACGGCTCCAACGGCCTGCGTACCGTCATCAACGACTACGCGGAGCGCACGAACACGCGCCTGTGGCTGAAGGGCCTGCTGTACACCGCCACGGTGTTCACGATCCTGCTGGGCACGCTGGTGATCTTCACCTTCGACCCGAACATCCGCTAGGCACGGGGCTGAGGCAACCACTCATGAAGATCCACAAGTACGACACCGTCATCGTCGGCGCCGGCGGCGCCGGCATGCGCGCCGCCATCGAGTCGACGAAGCGCAGCCGCACCGCCGTGCTGACGAAGCTCTACCCCACCCGCTCCCACACGGGCGCCGCGCAGGGCGGCATGGCCGCCGCGCTCGCCAACGTGGAAGAGGACAACTGGGAGTGGCACACCTTCGACACGATCAAGGGCGGTGACTACCTGGTCGACCAGGACGCCGCCGAGATCCTGGCGAAGGAGGCCATCGACTCGGTCCTCGACCTGGAGAAGATGGGCCTGCCGTTCAACCGGACGCCCGACGGGACGATCGACCAGCGCCGCTTCGGCGGTCACTCCCGCAACCACGGCGAGGCCCCGGTGCGCCGGTCCTGCTACGCCGCGGACCGCACCGGTCACATGATCCTCCAGACGCTGTACCAGAACTGCGTCAAGGAGGGCGTGGAGTTCTTCAACGAGTTCTACGTCCTCGACCAGCTCCTCGTCGAGGTCGACGGGGTCAAGCACTCCGCGGGCGTCGTCGCCTACGAGCTCGCGACCGGCGAGATCCACGTCTTCCAGGCGAAGGCCGTGATCTACGCGTCCGGCGGCACCGGCAAGTTCTTCAAGGTGACCTCCAACGCGCACACCCTGACGGGTGACGGCCAGGCGGCCGTCTACCGTCGCGGGCTGCCGCTGGAGGACATGGAGTTCTTCCAGTTCCACCCGACCGGCATCTGGCGCATGGGCATCCTGCTGACGGAGGGCGCCCGCGGTGAGGGCGGCATCCTCCGCAACAAGGACGGCGAGCGCTTCATGGAGAAGTACGCGCCGGTCATGAAGGACCTCGCGTCCCGTGACGTCGTGTCCCGCTCCATCTACACCGAGATCCGTGAGGGCCGCGGCTGCGGTCCCGAGGGCGACCACGTCTACCTCGACCTCACGCACCTCCCGCCGGAGCAGCTCGACGCCAAGCTGCCCGACATCACGGAGTTCGCGCGGACCTACCTCGGCATCGAGCCCTACACGGACCCGATCCCGATCCAGCCCACCGCGCACTACGCCATGGGCGGCATCCCGACGAACGTCCAGGGTGAGGTCCTCTCGGACAACACCACGGTGGTTCCGGGCCTGTACGCCGCCGGTGAGGTCGCCTGTGTCTCCGTGCACGGCGCCAACCGCCTCGGCACGAACTCGCTGCTGGACATCAACGTCTTCGGGCGCCGGGCCGGCATCGCGGCCGCGGAGTACTCGGCGAAGGCCGGCTACGTGGAGCTGCCGGAGAACCCGGCCGAGCAGGTCGTCACCCAGGTCGAGCGCCTGCGCGACTCCACGGGCACCGAGCGGGTCGCCGCGATCCGCCTGGAGCTCCAGGAGTGCATGGACGCCAACGTGATGGTGTTCCGCACCGAGCAGACGATCAAGACGGCCGTGGAGAAGATCGCGGAACTCCGCGAGCGCTACAAGAACGTCTCGGTCCAGGACAAGGGCAAGCGGTTCAACACGGACCTGCTGGAGGCCGTCGAGCTGGGCAACCTGCTCGACCTGGCCGAGGTCATGGCCGTCTCCGCGCTCGCCCGCAAGGAGTCCCGCGGCGGCCACTACCGCGAGGACTACCCGAACCGCGACGACGTCAACTTCATGCGCCACACCATGGCGTACCGCGAGGTCGGCGACGACGGCACCGAGTCCATCCGTCTCGACTACAAGCCGGTCGTCCAGACCCGCTACCAGCCGATGGAGCGTAAGTACTGATGGCTACTCCCACTCTGGACAAGGCGGACGCGGCCGGCGCACCCGAGCCCGGTTTCGCCGACTCCCCCTACATCACCGCCACGTTCCGCATCCGCCGCTTCAACCCGGAGGTCTCGGCGGAGTCGGTCTGGGAAGACTTCCAGATCCAGATCGACCCCAAGGAGCGTGTCCTCGACGCGCTGCACAAGATCAAGTGGGACGAGGACGGCACGCTCACGTTCCGCCGCTCCTGCGCCCACGGCATCTGCGGGTCGGACGCCATGCGGATCAACGGCAAGAACCGGCTGGCCTGCAAGACGCTGATCAAGGACCTCAACCCCGGGAAGCCGATCACGATCGAGGCCATCAAGGGCCTGACCGTGCTGAAGGACCTCGTGGTCGACATGGACCCGTTCTTCCAGGCGTACCGCGACGTGATGCCCTTCCTCATCTCGAAGGACACCAACGAGCCGACGCGCGAGCGTCTGCAGTCGGCCGAGGACCGCGAGCGGTTCGACGACACGACCAAGTGCATCCTGTGCGCCGCGTGCACGTCGTCCTGCCCGGTGTTCTGGAACGACGGCCAGTACTTCGGTCCTGCCGCCATCGTGAACGCCCACCGCTTCATCTTCGACTCGCGTGACGATGCCGGAGAGCAGCGCCTGGAGATCCTCAACGACAAGGACGGTGTGTGGCGCTGCCGCACGACGTTCAACTGCACGGACGCCTGCCCGCGCGGTATCGAGGTCACCAAGGCGATCCAGGAAGTCAAGCGCGCGCTGATCACGCGCCGCATCTGACGGCCGTTCCGCCGTGTCCGAAGGGCCCCGCTCCTCTCCCGGAGCTGGGCCCTTCGGCGTGTCCTGGAGCGGGCCTTGGGCGTGCGGCGGGTCCGGGTCAGAGCTGGCTGAGGATCGTCGGATCCGTGATCCGCAGGTCGTCCGCGAGCAGCATCGCCTTGCTGAGGATCACCGCGAGCATCCCGTCGCCCTCGAAGGGCAGATAGCCGGCCCGGGGGCCTCCCGCCGCGGACTTCGGGACGATGCACAGGTACTGGTCGTTCGGGCTCATCAGGATGTTGCCCGAGCCCAGGTGGATCTTGTACGTGTGCCGCTCGCCCTTCACGTGCAGGAAGCGGCCCTCCAGGGTGCAGCGGTCGGCTATCGCCAGCCGGGGGATCAGCCGGTCGAGCAGGGCGCGGCGGGTCTGCGCGGTCTCGGTCAGGTCGCCGAAGCCGTACGAAGTCCAGTACTCCTGGAAGCGGCCGCCGGGGCCACCGTCCTGCCAGGTCGGGTCGTTGCCGACGCTGGAGACGCCGACGAACAGGTCGACGTCGCGCAGGACCTCGGACAGGACGAGCGGCGGGATGTCGGTGAGGGGCAGCGGCTCGACCGGGTCCCGGCCGTCGCGCAGCCACATGCGGTACTCGCCGCCGTAGCAGTGCGCCGAGTTCCGCGGGGCGTCGATCGGGTAGAAGCGCACCTGGTCGGTGTGCAGCCGCAGATAGCTGCCGGACTCGGTGGTGTCGTCGCCGTACTCGCCGTCTCCGGTGATCCAGTACTCGGCGCGCAGCCCCCACCGTGGCAGCTCCCGGGTGGCCGGGGGCGCCTCGTCGTCGACGCAGAGGCGGAGTTTGTTGCGCCAGCCCCTGGCGGCGGCGAGGGAGTTGAACTGGTGCTGGCGCACGACGTGGGCGGCGAAGCGGTTCGAGTACGTGCCCGTCACGCGTTCGGCGTCGGTGAGGAGGTAGACCTCACGGTGGGCCTGTTTGAAGGGCTGGGTGATCTCGTGGCGCTCCAGCCAGTCCCGCCAGGCGACGACCTCGGCGGGTTCACGGCCGGCCGGGTGCCAGAGGGTGACCTCCTCGCCCGCCTTCACCGGGTCGTCGGCGAGGGTGCGCAGCTCGCCGTCGGCGAACCCGGCCGGTGTGCCGTCGACCGTCCACAGGAGCCGGCGGGCGAGGGTGCCGACGAGCGGGTGGTCCAGGTAGCGCTCGCGCCAGGTGTCGTACGCCCAGGTGCGCCGGCCGAGGAACTGCCGGTCCAGGCGCTCGGTCTGCGCCGAGAGCATCTTGTCGATGTCCTTGACGGCCGCCTTGAGTTCCTTGAGCGCCTCGGCGTGATCGCGCCGCACGGCGGCGGGCACACTCTTGACGGCCTTGCCGCTCGCGTTGCGCCAGCTCAGCGCGGCGCGTGAGCCCTGGACTTCGAGGAGCGCGGTGCTGTCACCGAACTCGTGACGCGCCCGCCCGACGCCGGTGAGGCCGTACGCCGGGACGGCCAGTTCCTCGATCTCCTCCCGGGTGAGCCCGAGGGCGGTGGCCTTCGCCTCCAGGAAGCCGTCGACGATCTTGGCCGTGGCCTTGTACGTCACCCGGGTGGCCAGCCGGGCCAGTTCGGCGAGGGCGGCCTCTCCTTCGACGCGGGACAGCGCGATCACACCGGCGTTGGCGACCTTCGGGTTGCGCGGGCCCAGTCCGGCGACCTTCTTCAGGGAGGTCTCGACGAGCGCCCCGAGGGCCCGTGCGGTGTCGGGGTGCGGCGGCAGCAGGGAGACCAGCCAGGCGAGGCCGCGCAGGGCGTCGGCGTTGTACGGGTCGTAGGCGTTGTTGATGTCGGCCTCGTACCCCCGCAGCTCCAGCGGGTGGGTGCGGGGGCGGCCGACGAGGGCGAGCCAGGACAGCGCGGCGTCGCGGACCCGGTCGGCGCCGAGCGCTTCGACGAGGGCGCGGGCCCGCTGGTCCCACTTGGCGGAGGGCTTCGAGGCGGTGGCGGTCGTCAGATGGGTGAGCAGGGCCTGCTCGTCGGGTGTGGAGGAGTCGCTCATGGCCTGCTCGGCCCATTCCTCACCGACGTTGAGGACGGGGCTCGTGAGCTTCTTCAGCAGGTCCGCGACGAACTGGCGGCGGTAGGTGTCCGTGCCGGTGCGGCGGAGAACCGCGACGACGGTCGGGTCCAGGTCGCGGCCGGCCGCCAGTTCGGCCTCAGCCAGGACGTCGATCCGTGTCGCGTACCAGACGGTGTTCTGCCGGCCGAGTTCTTCGAGTTGCGTCGCCCGCTCGTCGGCGAGCGGGTACTCCGGGAGGCCGTGGGAGATGGCGGCGAGCATGGTCAGTACGTGGTTGCGGGGTTCCGATCTGCTGCCGACCGTGTGATAGCCCTCCGCCAGCGCGCCGGCCAGCCTTTCCCGCTGGTCGGCGGGGAGCGCGCTCAGCAGGTCGAGGATCTCGCCCCAGCCGCTGCCCCATTGGCCGGTGTTGACCAGCGCGGCCCTGAGGAGGTCGGTGGCGAGCCCTCCCATGTTGCCCTCGGCCGCGTTCGAGCGGATCCACCCCAGATGCGTCCTGGTGTCGGCCATCGTCATCCCCCCACCAGCGCGACGAGCTTGAGGAAGGTGACCTCGGTGCCCAGGACCAGCTCGATCTCCTCGTCGAGGCCGGTCATCTGACGCTCCCCCACGAGCACCAGGAAGCCGTTCCCGGCGAAGGCCCGCAGCGCCAGCTCGCACTGTGCCTCCGGGTCTATCCGGCGGGGCGTACGCAGCGCGTAGCCGTTCAGCACGCGCTCGGTGTCCTCGGGCTGCACGAGCCCCTGGAACACCCGCGGCGTGCTCGCGTTGTACTCGGCGACCTCCTGGAAGACCCGCCGCCGGATCAGCTCGCGCACCGCGAGCCGCTCCTCGGCGATCTCGATCCCCCAGCCCGCGCCCCGCCCCCCACTGGTCGTCTCGTCGACGAACGTCACCATTCCCATACGGCCGAGAGTACGAGCCCCTACTGACAATCCATCACGGCGCCGGGGTCCGCTCTCGGCTGGTGGGCGTCAGCCGGAAAGCCTCACCGCGGCTCGGCCTCCGAACCGCCCCTCCGTCTGCCGACGGCCGTCAGGTCGATGTCGATCTCGAAGGGGGCGGCGGCCTTCACCCGGTCGTGGAAGATTCCGGTGAGGGCGTACGACTTGGTGGCCGGATCCAGCTCGTAGACGTAGACGACGGGCAGGCCCTTGTCCTCGTCCTGTTCGACACGCCAGAAGTGCGGGACTCCGGCCTCGGCGTACTTGCGGGGTTTGACCTCCCGGTCGCGTTCGAGGGAGTCGGGCGAGACCACTTCGACGGCCAGAAGGATGTCCTCGGGCTGGTACCAGGTCTGGCCGGGCCCGGTGTTCGCGTCCGCGGATAACACCATGACGTCCGGCTCGGGCCTGTTCTTGCTGTCGAGTCTGACAGTCATCTCCCGCATGACGTCGAGATGGTCCGGCGCCTGCGCCAGGAGAGCGTTCTCCAGCAGGCGCATGCAGCGTCCGTGAAAAGCGGTCTGCGGACTCATGAAGACGAGACTCCCGTCGATCAACTCCGTGTGCGGCGGGAGGCCCGGAATCCGGTCGAGGTCGTCTGCGGTCCAGCCCTCGGGGGGCGGGATCGGCCAGCGGTACGCCGGCTCGCCGTCGAGCCCGTCCTCGGATGCGGCGCTCATCAGTGCTCCCATGGGCCGGAGTCTCGCCTGTCGGTTCAGCGTACCCAGGGGGAACGGGAGTCGCTTCACCTCAACGGGTGATCACATGTTCGGCCCGCGGTCGGCCCTCCGAGGTCGTACCTCTCTCCGCTCCTAACCTGATGGCATGTCAGATGACGTGTCACGCGAGTCGTGCGAGTTGCTCGGGATCGACAACATGCTGTTTCCCGTCGGGGATCTCGGTGAGGCCGTGGGGTTCTACGAGCGGGCCGGGTTCGTGTCGGCGTTCCGGCTGGACGAGGCCGGGATCGCCGTGCTGAAGGTGGGCAAGGAGACGCCCGGGGTGCTGCTGCGGCTGGACGGGGTGCTGGGCCACCGGCCGCCGCCGTGGGCGTCGCCGCGGCTGTGGGTGGAGGTGCCGGACGCCCGCGCGGCGGCCCGCTCCCTGGCCGCCGCGGGCATCGCGGCCCTCGACGAACCCTTCTCCGGCGCCACCGGCTGGACCGTCGAGATCGCGGACCCCTGGGGCAACGTCATCGGCTTCACCGACTACACCAAACGGCCCGAACTGGCCCGCGGCGTCCGGGGATAGCCCCGGCCGTCCGCCCGACCCGGATCCGGCCGTCCGCCCGACCCGAATCCGGGCCTCCGCCCGACCCGAATCCGGGTGTCCGCCCGGCCCGGATCCGGGCCTCCGCTCACCCCGGATCCGACTTGAACATGTTCAAAAGGAGGTCTACATTCATCTCAGACAGCGTTTTGAACGCGTTCAAGAAGGGGTGGGGACATGGATCTCACGGTCGTCGCATACGTCATCTATCTGCTGGTCAGCATCGCGCTGACGGTCTGGGTGGCACGCACGCTGAGCCACAACGGACGGATCTTCCTG
This sequence comes from Streptomyces sp. NPDC059371, assembly GCF_042751995.1. Lineage (NCBI taxonomy): Bacteria > Bacillati > Actinomycetota > Actinomycetes > Kitasatosporales > Streptomycetaceae > Streptomyces > Streptomyces sp. NPDC059371. The sequence continues at coordinate 25,237 of NZ_JBHYXD010000036.1, forward strand.
TCGGACGTCCTGCACGGCAACGAGAAGCTCGCCGACGCCGTCAACCACCTGCTGGTGGTGGGCTTCTACCTCGTCAACCTCGGCTTCGTCGCCCTCTATCTGCACCAGAGCGACGAGATCTCCAACGCCCGCGAGATCTTCGAGGCCCTGTCGACCAAGCTGGGTGTCGTCCTGCTGGTCCTCGGCGTGATGCACCTGGGCAACGTCTACGCCCTCAACAAGATCCGGCGGCGGGGTGTCATGGAGCGGGAGCAGATGCCGCCGGTGCGGCCGACCGACTGGGTCGCCCCCACGGCCGGGGCGTGAGACCGGTGACCGCCGCCTCGGCCACCCGGGACCGGGACGCCGCGCGCGTCCCGGTCCTCGGGCTCACCGTCCTCTACGACGCGCACTGCTCGCTGTGCGCGTTCCTGAAGAAGTGGCTCGCCGGGCAGGCGCAGCTCGTACCCCTGCGGTTCGTGCCGGCCGGTTCGGAGGAGGCCGCCCGGAGCTATCCGCGGCTCGACCACCGCGCCACCCTGGACGAGATCACCGTCGTGGGGGACGCCGGACAGGTCTACCAGGGAGCCGCCGCCTGGATCGTCACCCTCTGGGCGCTGCGCGACTTCCGGTCACTGGCCCACCGGCTGAGCACGCCCACGGGTGCGAGGCTGGCCAGGGGCGCGACCCTCGCCGCCGCCAAGTGGCGCGAGGCGCAGTCGTCCCGGCGGTGGGGCGGCGGCGCGTACGAGTGGGGCGACGGCTGGAGCTACCACCCGACCGCCGGATGGACCTTCGAGCCGCCCGCCTGTGACAGCGGCGGATGTACGACGGTTCCCAGTCGTTAGGCTCGTGCCGTGCCAGCACCGAAAGACAGCCCCGGCCCCATCGGCTCCGCCGAGCCCAGCGCGGCCTCCGAGCCCGCCAAGTCCCCGGGCAAGGAGGCGAAGAGCCCGGCGAAGAGCGAACAGACCCGGGCCCTGATCCTGGAGACCGCGATGCGGCTCTTCCAGGAACGGGGGTACGACAAGACGACGATGCGAGCCATCGCCCAGGAGGCCGGGGTCTCCGTCGGCAACGCGTACTACTACTTCGCCGGCAAGGAACACCTGATCCAGGGCTTCTACGACCGGATCGCCGCCGAACACCAGGAGGCGGTCCGGGAGGTGCTGGACCGCGAGACGGACCTGGAGGCCCGGCTCGGCGGTGTCCTGAAGGCATGGCTGGACATCGCCACGCCGTACCACGAGTTCGCCGTGCAGTTCTTCAAGAACGCCGCCGACCCGGACAGTCCCCTCAGTCCCTTCTCCCCCGAGTCGGAGCACGCGCGCCGTGAGGCGATCAGCGTCCACAGGGAAGTGCTGGCCGGGGCGAAGACCAAGGTGCCCGAGGAACTGCGCGAGGTCCTGCCCGAGCTGATGTGGCTCTCCCAGATGGGGCTCGTCCTGTACTGGGTCTTCGACCGCACCGAGAGCCGCGAGCGCAGCTACCGGCTCGCCGAGCGCGGCGCGCGTCTGACGGCGCGCGGCGTCTCACTGGCCCGCTTCCGGCTGCTGCGGCCCCTCGTCCACGAGGTGCACGAGCTGTTCACGGACTTCCTGCCGGGCATGACGAGGGCCCTGCCCGACCCGGCGAAGAAGACGGACCGGGGCCCCGCCGGCCCGGCGGAGAAGACGCGCCGAGGCCCCGCCGACCCGGCGGGGGAAACGGACTGAAGGGGGGCCCCCCCCGCGGGGGCCCCCCGGGGGCGCGGCGCGGCGGGGGGTGGGCGGCGGGGGGGGGGTCTTGTGCGGGGGGGCGGGGCCCACAGCCGC
>NZ_JBHYXD010000036.1:27039-78909 GCF_042751995.1 Streptomyces sp. NPDC059371
TCGCCGCCGCGCCGCCCCCCCCCCCGGGGGGGGCCACTGTGTCCGCCGGCCCCCCCGGGGGGGGGGCCCCCCCCGTGCGCCGGGACGGTCCGGCGACTGGCCGCCGGGCGGCTTCAGTTGACCGCGTCGGCGTCCACCTCTCCCTGGACCAGCTCCACATCGTGCACCAGCGGCTCGTCGGTCACGGCGACGTGCCGGGCCCGCGCCCCGTACGAACGGGCCGTCGCCGACAGCAGATACGTCCCCGGGGCCGGGACCGAGACGATGTAGGAACCGTCGGCCAGCGAGGTCACCCGGTCGAGCTGCCGGCCTCCCTTGGACAGCAGCGTGAGGACCGCCCCGTCGACGGGCTCGCCGTCCGCGTCACGGACGAAGCCGTGCACGGCCGAGGCACCGCCGCCGGCCGGCGCCGCGTCCTTCGACGGCTCCTCCGCGGGCTCGACCGCCAGATGCGGCAGCCGCTTGTCCAGCCACGCGGGCAGCCACCAGTTGGAGTCGCCGAGCAGATGCATCGCGGCGGGCACCAGGGCCGTACGCAGGATGAAGGCGTCCAGGGCGACCGCGGCCGCGAGGCCGACCCCCGCCATCGCCGCTCCCGCGTCCCCGCTCAGGACGAAGGCGAGGAAGACGCACACCATGATCAGGGCGGCCGAGTTGATGACGCGGCCGGTCTCGGCCAGCCCGACGCGCACCGCGCGCGCGTTGTCCTTCGTGTGCACCCACTCCTCGTGCATGCGGCTCACCAGGAACACCTGGTAGTCCATGGAGAGGCCGAACAGCAGCGAGAGCATGATGACGGGCAGGAACGCGTTGATCGGGCCCTCCTTGCCGAGGCCCAGCAATTCCAGGCCCCAGCCCCACTGGAAGATCGCGACCAGGACTCCGAAGGACGCGGCGGCCGCGATCAGGTTCATCAGCGCGGCCGTCAGCGGGACCACCAGGGAGCGGAACGCGATCAGCAGGAGCAGGAAGCCGAGTCCGATGATCGTGGCGACGAACCACGGCAGCCGGTCGCCGGTGATCGTGGCGAAGTCCTTCGACACGGCGGTGACCCCGCCGACGTGGGCCGTCGCGCCGGCGTCCGGGATCACCCGGTCCCGCAGGGTGTCGATGAGCCGGTCGGTCTTCACCGACTGCGGTGACGTCGTCGGCACCACCTGGATCACCGTCACGCCCTTGGCGGGCGGCAGCGCGGCGACCGCGGCGACCCCGGGCGTGCCCTCGATGCTCTTGGCCAGGGCGTCCGTGTCACCGCCGGTCACGACCACCTGCAGCGGACCGTTGAAGCCGGGCCCGAAGCCCTCGGCGAGCAGGTCGTAGGCCTGCCGGGTCGTCGTCGTGCCGTCGTCGTTGCCCTGGTCGGTGGCGCCGAGGTGCAGCGACAGGACGGGGACCGCGAGGACCGCCATCACGGCCAGCGCGAGGGCGGCGATCGTACGGGGCCGGCGCTGCACGCTCATCGACCAGCGGGCCGCGGCCCCGCTCGCCCGCTCCGGCTCCGGGCCCCGCTCCGCCAGTTTGCGCCGCTGGCGGCGGCTGAGCACCCGGGTGCCGAGGACGCCGAGGAGGGCGGGCAGCAGCGTGGTGGCGGCGAGCACGCTGAACACGACGGTCAGGGAGGTGCCGATGACCACGCCGTCCAGGAAGCGGAGGTTCGTCACGAGCATGCCCGCGAGCGCGATGCACACCGTGCCGCCCGCGAACAGCACCGCCCGTCCGGAGGTGTTGAGGGCGACGACCGCCGACTCCTCGGGCGCCAGGCCCCGCAGAAGACCGCGCCGGTGCCGGGTGACGATGAACAGCGCGTAGTCGATGCCGACGCCGAGGCCGATCAGGGTGGCCAGCAGCGGGGCCAGGTCCGGGATGTCCGTGGTGTGGCTCAGCAACTGCGTGGAGAACAGCCCCGTACCGACCCCGAAGACCGCGATGCCGATCGGGAGCAGCATGGCGAACAGCGAACCGAAGGCGAGGAAGAGGACGACCGCCGCGGCCAGGACGCCGACCATCTCGGCGAGCCCGGTGGGCGGCTCCTGCACCCGCTGGATCGCCTGCCCGCCCAACTCCACCTGGAGTCCGGCCCGTTCGGCACCCTGCGCGGTGTCGACGACGTCCTGCACCAGTTCCTTCGGTACGGCGTTCGCCTGCTCGGCGAAGGTGATCTGGGCGTACGCGATCGTGCCGTCACGGCTGATCTGCGCGGCGCCCCGTTCGCCCTGGTACGGACCCGTGACCTGGCCCACACCCTTCATGCCCGCGATCTCGTCCAGGACGGGCTGGATCCGGTCGCGCACGGAGGCGTCCCCGACCTTGCCGTCCGCGACCTTCCACACCACCGTGTCGGTGTCCCCCGCGCTGTCGGGGAAGGCCTTCTCCATCTGGTCGTACGCACGCTTGGAGTCCGTGTTCGGAAGGGAGAACACGTTCGCGTAGTCCGTGCCCGCGGTGGTCGCCGCGAACCCGAGACCGAACAGCGCACCCACCCACAGCAACAGGACCACCAGCCGGTGCCGATAGCACCACCGCGCCAATGCCGCCACGTTCAACGCTCCTTAGTCGGTCGGTCCCCCAGGTCCTGGTCACCAGGATTCGCGGCCGGGCGGGCGGGTGGACACGACCCGCGCATGACTCTCAAGGAACTCCAAGGAGCGAACGGCCCACGCCGTCAACGGCCCCGCCGATACTGGGGACATGACCGCTCACGAGGCAGCCACCGTGCTCGTCGTCGAGGACGAGCCGAGCATCGCGGACGTCCTGACCATCGCGCTGCGCTACCACGGCTTCGAGGTGATGGCCGCGGGATGCGTCCGCGAGGCCCTGGCACTCGCCGAGCGCACCCGCCCCGACGCGGCCCTGCTCGACGTGATGCTCCCGGACGGCGACGGCCGGGCACTCGGCCGTGAACTGCGCCTGCGGCAGCCGGACCTGGCCGTCGTCTTCCTCACCGCGCGGGACGCGCCCGCCGAGATCGTCGGCGCGCTCGGCTTCGGCGACGACTACATCACCAAACCGTTCAACATCGACGAGGTCGTCGCCCGCATCACCGCCGTCCTGCGCCGCACCCGGTCCGACGACGTCCTGCCCCAGCGCCCGCCCCTGCGCTACGGCGACCTGGAGCTGGACGAGACGACCTACCGCGTCCACCGCGCGGGAACCACGGTCGAACTCACCCCCACCGAGTACGCGCTGCTGCGCTTCCTCGTCCGCAACGGCGGCCGGATCGTACCCAAGGAGCAACTCCTGCGCCACGTCTGGCAGTACGAGCACCCCGCCGAGTCGACGGTCGTCGAGACGTACATCAGCTACCTGCGGCGCAAGCTCGAACCGCTGGGTCCACCGGTGATCCAGACCCGCCGGGGCGTGGGATACGGGCTCGCGTGAACCCGCCCGTCCGGCCCGGCTGCCGCCCCACGCGCCGCAGGCACGGAATCCACTCGCTGCGCGGCCAGCTCACGATCGCGAACGTGGGACTGCTGGCCCTGGGCATCGTGGTGGCGACCGCCGTGAGCCTGATGGGCATGCGGCACTACCTGCTCGACCAGGTGGACGCCCAGCTCATCAAGACCCGTGCGTCGCTGGGCGGTTCGCAGCTCACCATGCGCCAGATCGACTCGCTGAGCGCCCTCGCGTTCGTGCACGAGCGGATCGGACCCGCCGCGGACGAGTCGTCGAAGCCGGAATCGATCTTCGCGGCCGTCGACCGGAGCGGCCGGGCCGTCGAGGTGGCCGGCTACGAACCCACCGACACCCAGCACGCGTTCGCCGCCGCCGTGGGCGACCCCGGCGACCTGGCCCGCGCCGTCGAACCGCGCGACGTCACCGTGCGCGGCGCCGACTACCGGGCGACCGGGACACGGCTCGCCGACGGGACCTACGTCCTGTTCGGCAGCTCGACCGACGGACTGCACAAGGGCATCGCGAAGGCACTCAAGCTCGATCTGGCCGTGGGCACCCTGCTGTTGGCGCTCCTCGCGTGCCTGACGATGTTCAGCGTGCGCCGCCGGATGCTGCCGCTGGAGGCCATGGTGGAGACCTCGTCCGCCATCGCCGAGGGCGATCTGACCCGGCGCGTCCCCTCCAGCCAGCATCCGACCCAGGAGGTCGAACAGCTCCGGCTCGCGCTCAACTCCATGCTGCACCAGGTCGAGTCGGCCTACCGGACGCGCGAGGACAGCGCCGCCCAGCTCCGCCGGTTCGTCGGGGACGCCTCGCACGAGCTGCGCACCCCGCTGGCGGCCATCCGCGGCTACCTCCAGCTCTACGAGAAGGGGATGCTGACCGACCCCGTCGAGCGCAGGCGTGCCTGGGACCGGATGAACGGGGAGGCCGACCGGATGGGCCGGCTGGTCGACGAGCTGCTCACCCTGGCCCGCCTCGACCAGCGGCCCGAGCTGCGCTTCAGGAACGTCGACCTGAGCCGGCTCGTGCGGGACGCGGCCGCGGATCTGCGGGCCCAGCAGCCCGGCCGTCCGGTGACCGTGGAGGCCGACGGCACCCTGCTGGTGCAGGCCGACGAATCGGGGCTGCGGCAGGTGCTGGGCAACCTCGTCGGCAACGTACGCACCCACACACCCGGCGACGTGCCCGTGCGGCTCGGTCTGGAGCGCGCGGACGGCGTCCTGCGGCTGTGTGTCGCGGACAAGGGCCCCGGGCTCTCGGAGGAGGACGCGGCGCGTGTCTTCGACCGCTTCTTCCGGGCCGGCGGCGGCGCGGGCAGCGGGCTCGGGATGGCGATCGTGGAGGGCGTGGTGCGGGCCCACGGGGGAAGCGTCGCGGTCCGGACGGCCCCCGGCGAGGGGCTGGCGGTGACGGTGACGCTGCCGGTGCGGGGCCGGTGACACTTCGGAGTCCGCCGCGGCCGCCGAGGAACCTCTCTCACCCTGCTCTGACCTGCGGAAACGGACTTGGACAGAAGCTGACCGAGGCGGTTGAACACGGGCCGCCGCGGCCCCGTACACCTCGATGAGGGCGCTTCGGCCGCTTCCGATCGGCCCGCCACGCCGCCACCGCGCTTCGCACGGAAGGACCGCCGGGTTGTCGTTCAAAACGAGCTCTCGACAGCTACCGAACACCGACGAGACACCTCCGCGCGACGAGCCGACGCAGGAGCCGCACGCGGACACCGACACCGACACGGACACGGACACCGAGACCGACACCGACACCGAGACCGACACGGATGAGGACGCCGCCGCCTCGGGTGAGGGAGAGGCAGCGGCCGGGGCGGCCCCCGACGTCACCACGACCGAGGAGGCCGCCTCGATCGGTTCGGACGAAGCCTTGGACGCGGCCTCGCCCGCGCCCTCGGACGAGGAGGACGCACCCGGTACTCCGGACGTCCCCGACGCCGTCCCGGGGGACGGGGCCGGGGGCGGCGAGGAGCCTCCGGGGGGCGAGCCGTCCGGGTCCGGCCCGGGGAGCGGGTGGCGGGGCCGGCATCCCGTTACCGCCCGCACCCTCGCCTGGACGACCACCCTCGTCGCCGCCGCGCTCGTCCTGTTCGCGCTGCTCATGCCGAGCCGGTCGGACAGTTTCCGTCCGGCGGAATTCCTGCGGCTCCCCGTGGAGGCGATCTTCGGTGGCGCGCTGCTGATCGTCCTGCCCCGCCGGCCGCGGATCGCGCTGTCGGTGGCCGCCGGGCTGGTCCTCGGCGTGCTGACGATCCTGAACATCCTCGACATCGGCTTCAACGAATACCTCGGACGCGGCTTCAACGTCGTCCTCGACTGGTCGCTGTTCGGTGACGCGCAGGCCTACCTCCAGGACACGTTCGGCCACGGCGGCGCGCTCGGCATCGCGGCGCTGGCCGTGACGCTCGTGATCGCCATCCTGGTCCTCATGACGCTCTCGGTCGTCCGGCTCGGCAACCTGGTGGCCAGGAACACCGAGACGGCGACCCGCACGACCCTGGTCCTGGCCATGGCCTGGGTCACCTGCGCGGCGCTCGGCGTGCAGTACACCGGGGTGCCCATCGCCTCCGAGCACGCCGCGCTGGTCGTCCAGGACAGGGCGGCGCGGGTGCGGAACACCCTGCGGGACGAAGCCGAGTTCGCCAAGATCGCCAAGAAGGACGACTTCGCGAACACACCGCCCGACGAGATGCTCACCGATCTGCGCGGCAAGGACATGATCGTCACGTTCATCGAGAGCTACGGCCGCAGCGCCGTCGAGGACCCGGTCATCGCACCGGACGTCGACGCGACCCTGACCGCGGAGAACGAGAAGCTGACCCGGGCCGGTTTCGCGGCGAAGAGCGGCTGGCTCACCTCGGCGACGTACGGCGGCAGCAGTTGGCTCGGCCACTCGACGTTCCTGTCGGGCCTGTGGATCAACAACCAGCAGCGCTACCGCACGGTGACCGCCGGCGACCACCTCTCCCTGATCAGCGCCTTCAAGAGGACGGGCGACTACGACACCGTGGGCGTCATGCCAGGCATCCAGAAGGGCTGGCCCGAGCAGAAGTTCTACGGCATCGACAAGCTCTACGACGCCTTCCACCTCGGGTACAAGGGACCGAAGTTCAGCTGGTCGACCATGCCCGACCAGTACGCCCTGACCGCGTTCGAACGCCTGGTGCACAGCAAGAAGCACGACAAACCGCTGATGTCGACGATCATCCTGACCTCCAGCCACCAGCCCTGGGCGCCCCTCCCCAGGACGGTCCCCCAGGACCAGGTCGGTGACGGCTCGGTCTACGACGCCATCCAGAAGGCCGGCAAGAAGCCCGGCGACATCATCACCAGCTCACAGAAGTCGAAGGTGGAGTACGGCAAGGCGATCTCGTACTCGGTGACGAGCCTGATCGACTACCTGGTGAAGTACGGCAACAAGAACACCGTGCTGATCTTCCTCGGAGACCACCAGCCGATAGCGCGGGTCAGCGGCAGCCACGCCAGCCGCGACGTGCCCGTCTCGATCGTCGCCAAGGACCCCAAGGTGCTCGACAAGATCGCCGACTGGGGCTGGACGGACGGACTCCAGCCCGAGCACAACGCCCCGGTGTGGAAGATGAGTTCGTTCCGCGACCGCTTCCTGACGGCGTACGGATCCACGCCACACCCCTAGGTCGGACACGGCCTAGGTCCCCCGGCCGTGACGCGGACGGCCCTGGTTCCCGGGGCCGTCGTCATCGTCACAGCCAGTTCAGTCGCCAGAGACGGAAGACCCCGGTCCCGTCGGACAGGTACTGGCCGCCGCTGATGTCCTCGGTGCTGATGACGTAGTCCTTGCGCTGCCACAGCGGAATCAGCGGGACGTCCACCGCGACGCGCGTCTGCAGCCGGTGGAACGCGTCCGCCGTGCGGCTTCGGTCGGCGTCGTCCTGCGTCTCCTTGATCAGCCGGTCGACCTCGTTGTTGGTGTAGCCGTTCTTCATGCTGTTGCCGGTGCCGACGAGCTGCGCGCCGAAGGTGTCCGCGTCGGGATAGTCGGCGACCCAGCCGACCGCCCAGGCGTCCAGCCCGCCCTCCGCGTACTTCTTCTGGAACTCGGTCCACTCGAACCCCTCGGTCGTCACCTTGAAGAGTCCGTCGGCCTCCAGTTGCCGCTTGAGCTCGGCCGCCTCCTCGCCCGCGGCACCCCGTCCCTCGGCGAACCCGTAGGTGAAGCGCACGGGCAGGGAGACCCCGGCCTCGGTCAGCAGGGCCCGCGCCTTCTTGGGGTCCGGTTTCGGGTAGGCGTCGAAGAACGAGGTCGCGTGCCCGGTGATACCCGCCGGGATCAGCCCGTACAGCGCGTCGGTGGTTCCGCGGTACGTCCGGTCGACCAGCTCCTGGCGGTCGATCAGCGAGGCGAGTGCCTGCCGGACCCGCCGGTCGTGCAGCGGCGAACTCTCGCGCACGTCGAGGACGAGGTTGCGGGTCTCGGCGCTGTCGGCCTCCGTGACGCGCTGCGCGGGGTCGCTCGGCGAGAGCGCGGCGAGCACGGCGGGCGGTAGCTGACGGGCCACGACGTCGAGCTCCTTCGCCCGCCACGCCACCTGCAGCGCCTCCGAGTTGGCGTAGTAGCGCAGCACGACGGGGCTGCCGGGGCCGTCGACGGCACCCAGATAGCGGGGGTTGGGGGCGAGGACGGCCTTCGAGCCGTGCGCGTACGTCTTCAGGACGTAGGGTCCCGTGCCGTCGACACCGGAGCCGGTGCGCAGGCTGCGCCTGGGGTAGCGGGTGCTGTCGACGATCGACCCGGCGCCGGTCGCCAGCTTGAACGGGAAGGTCGCGTCGGGCGAGGACAGATGGAAGACGACGGTCCGGCCGCTCGCGTCCACGCTGCCCAGGGTGGACAGGAGTGAGGCGGGCCCGACCTCGTCGTTGATGCGCTTGACGCGGTCGAAGGAGAACTTCACGTCCTCGGCGGTCATCGTGCGCCCGCTCGGGAACGCCAGGTCGTCACGGAGCGTGCAGCGGTACGTGCGCAGGCCCGTGTCGCTGAACGCGCAGCTCTTGGCGGCGTCCGGGACGGGCTTGGCGCCGCCGGGCTCGAAGGTGAGCAGCGACTGGAAGACATTGCTGAACAGAGCCCAGGATCCGGCGTCGTAGGCGCCGGCCGGGTCGAGCGAGGTGACGGCGTCCGTGGTGCCCACGGTGATGGTGCGGTTGTCGTTCCCCTTCGCCGGCAGGAGCTGCCAGCCGGCCACACCCGCGCCCGCGACGACGAGCAGCGCCACCAGAATCCATAAGCGAACCGATCGCATCGGTGCCCTCCCCAGGCGCCCCGCACACCACTCCCTTAGTGGCGCGGATCACCTAATCACAGGAGTTTCGACCGGGGAGGCGAATCGGGAAAGTGCCCAGGACCGACGAAAATGATCTTTTCCGCCCCTCTTTCACAGGGGATTCTCAGGCTTCGCGTGAGGCCAGCTCGACGACCGTGATGTCCGAGGGCGCGCCGACCCGGGTGGGCGGCCCCCAGGCTCCGGCGCCCCGGGAGACGTAGAGCTGTGTGTCGCCGTAGCGGTCCAGGCCGGCGACCGTCGGATTGGCGGCGGCCGCTATGAGGTTGCCCGGCCAGAGCTGTCCGCCATGGGTGTGTCCGGACAACTGGAGGTCGACCCCGTGGCGTACCGCTTCATGAATCTGTACTGGCTGATGTGCGAGGAGCACACAGGCGCGTGTCGTGTCGCGGTCTCCGAGCGCCTTGCCGAAGTCGGGTCCCTGTCCCTCGCTCTCGCCCTGGAGGTCGTTCACTCCGGCGAGGTCGAATCCGGCCAGCTCGGTCCGCGCGTTCTCCAGGGGATGGATCCCCAGCTCCCGCACCTCCTGGATCCACTGCTCGGCTCCGGAGAAGTACTCGTGGTTCCCGGTGACGAAGTAGGACCCGTGCCGTGCGCGCAGCCCGGCGAGCGGTGCGGCGGCGGGGCCGAGGTTCTTCACGCTGCCGTCGACCAGGTCGCCGACGACGGCGATCAGATCGGGCTGCGTGGAGTTGATCGTGTCGACGACCTTCTGCGCGAATCCGCGTCCGAGCACCGGTCCGAGGTGGATGTCGCTCACGACGGCGATCCGGAAACCGTGGGCGGACCGGGGCAGTCTGGCGAGCGGCACGGTGACCCGCTTCACCCTGGGCCCGCGCAGCACGCCGTACGTCCCGTGGCCCACGGTCCCGACGGCGACGGCCGCGGCCGTTCCCCCCACGACCCGCGAGACGAACAGCCGCCGCGAGGGCGCGGGCACGGCTTCCGCGGTTTCAGCGGGCCCCGCCGGTCCAGTCGGCTCAGCCGGTCCAGCCGAGCCCGCCGGTCCAGCCGAGCCCGCCGGTTCCGGCGCCTCCGCGGGTCCGGGCCGCTCCTTCCCCGCCGGTGCCACGCCGGAGGCGGATCGCGCACTCTCGCGCGGCTCCGCACCCTCGGCGGCCACGGCGGCCACGGCGGCCACGGCGGCCACGGCCCCGACGGTCTCCTGCCGCCGGGCCGCCCTGCGCGCGTCGGCGCGGAGCAGGAGCGGTCGCACGAGCTCCCCGGCCAGCAGCGCCAGTACGAGGTAGAGGCTCAGCGGCATCCACAGGAAGCCGGGCCAGGCCAGCGTCCGCTGGAGCGCGAAGGGGGCGCCCGCGCGCTCGGCCACGAGGGCGCCGACCATCAGCAGCGGCCCGGCGACGAAGAGGACCGTGCCCAGCCGGCGGGCCGGTCCGGGCCCGCTCGTGGTGTCCCGTACCAGCCGGCGCCAGGCGTACCAGTGCAGGCCGCCGAGCACGGCCAGCACGGTCAGGCCCACCAACACGAACAAGATGACCATGACGCCGTACCCCCCGTTATGACGTCTGGCGCAAAGCGCGTACGCCGCGCAACCCGATGACCCCGACGGCCGTCCCAAGGACAAACGACACGACGGCGAGCGTCAGATGCACCCAGAAGTACGCGGTCGGACCGCCCGCGTCGTCGAACGCGAGCCCACTGGCGTCTTTCCAGAGATTCTTAGCGAAAGTGACCCAAATGACCCAACTCCACACCCCGAAGGCGAGCAGGAACCAGGACACGGGGCGGCTGAGCTTCATGCGTTCAGTATCGCCGTCGGCCAACGTGATCCGGCGCCGGGGTGGAGAGGGCGAGACGGCTCCCCCGAATGGTGACGGGAATTCCGGTCACAACCCCTGTACTTTCTCGATCGTGCCCGCCTCGAAAAAGACCATTCGACGATCCCTGTTGATCACTTCCGCCACTCTGCTGACCGTTTCCCTCGGCGCGCCCGCGTTCGCCGACACCGATGACGCGAGCCCGACGGCGAGCCCCACCTCCTCCCCGTCGGCCACGCCCCCGGCGAACATGTCGAGCCTCGGCGGCGAGCGGCTCGGCCGGCCGGGCAACCAGGTGGACCTCGGCACCGGCGCCCCCGTCCTGCCTCCGGACATCACCGCCCGTTCCTGGATCGTCGCCGACGCGGAGTCCGGCGACGTCCTGGCCGCGCACAACGCGCACTGGCGGCTGCCTCCCGCGAGCACGCTGAAGATGCTGTTCGCCGACACGGTGCTGCCCAAGTTCCCGAGGAGCACCTCGCACAAGGTGACCCCCGCCGAGCTGGCGGGCATCGGCGCGGGCTCCAGCGTGGTGGGCATAAAGGAGAACCAGACGTACACCGTCCACGACCTGTGGCTCGGTGTCTTCCTGAAGTCCGGCAACGACGCCGTGCACGTGCTGTCCGCGATGAACGGCGGCATCCCCGAGACGGTCCAGGACATGCAGGCGCACGCGGACGACCTCCAGGCCCTCGACACGCACGTGGTGAGCCCGGACGGCTACGACGCCAGAGGCCAGGTGTCGTCCGCCTACGACCTGACGCTGTTCGCCCGTTCGGGGCTCCAGAAGAAGGACTTCCGGGAGTACTGCTCGACGGTGCGGGCCGCCTTCCCCGGCGCGACGACCGGGAAGACGGCCGGGAACAAGAAGGGCACGTCCGCCCGCGCGTCCGCCGAGATCCGGAACACCAACCGGCTGTTGTCCGGAGACAGCGACATCACCCCGTACCAGGGCATCGCGGGTGTGAAGAACGGCAACACCACCAACGCGGGCGCCACGTTCACGGGCGTCGCCGAGCGGGGCGGCAAGGTGCTGCTCGTGACGGTCATGAACCCGGAGAAGAAGGAGCACAACGAGGTCTACAAGGAGGCCGCGCAACTGCTCGACTGGGGGTTCCAGGCCGCGGACAAGGTCCAGCCGGTGGGCGAACTGGTCGCGCCCAAGGGCGTGGACACCACGGCCCAGCCGGGCGCGAACGCGTCGGACGGGTCGAGCCCCGGCACGGGCTCCGGTACGGGCACCGCGCACACCTCCACGAAGCCGGTGGCGGCCTCCACCGCGGCGGCGAAGGGCGGTTCGAGCGGCATCGGCATCGCGCTCGGCCTGACGGGCGGTTTCCTCGCCCTGCTCGCGGCGGGCGTCTTCCTCGTCAACCGCCGCTGGCCGCTGCCGGACCTGATGCGCCGCCGCCGTTGACCGCCCGGGACTCGGGCGGCTTCGTCGCGCTCTTCGGATCCCCCGAGTCCCCCCGGTCCTCCGGGCCCGCCGGTTCGCCGTCGCCGGCCGGTTCGCCCTCGCCGGCCGCCTCCCGGTCCTGGCCCTCGCTGGGTGTCGCCGTCCAGGCGGCGGAGTACAGGAGCAGTTTCGAGGTGAAGTTGATCCACAGGAGCAGCGCGATCGGCACGCCGAAAGCCCCGTACATGCTCTTCGACGCCACACCCCGCATGTAGCCGCTGAGCAGCAGCTTGAGCAGCTCGAACCCGACGGCGCCGATCAGCGCGGCCACGATCAGCCGGCGGCGCGGCGGCTCCACACCGGGCAGCAGGGTCAGCACGTACAGCAGGACCAGGAAGTCGGCGAGCACGGCCACCGCGAAGGCGACGAACTGGAGCAGCGTCGTCCCCCAGCCGTGCTCGTCGAGGCCCATGTGCCGCGCGGACCAGCCCATCGCCGTGGACGCGAGGGTGGAGACGGCGATGGTGAGGAGCACGGCGCCGCCGAGACCGACGAGGACTCCGCCGTCCTTGATCTTGCGCAGAAGCGGGTTCTCCTCGCTGTCGGGCAGCTCCCAGACCGCGCGCAGGCACTCCCGCATGGAGCCGACCCAGCCGATGCCGGTGACGAGCAGCAGGGCACCCGCGACGAGCCCGATCGTGCCGGCGTTCTGCACGAGGCTGTTGATGTCGAGCTGGTCGGAGATGCCCGGCACCTGCTCGGCGAGCTTGTCCTGGAGGTCCTTCTGCTGCTGTGTGCTCAGCGTGGCGGCCCCGACCGCCGCGGCCACGGTCAGCAGCGGGAACAGCGCCACGAAGCTGATGAAGGTCATCGCCGCGGCGAGCCGCGTCCACTTCACGCGGTCGAGCCGCTCGTACGACCGCCACGCGTGCGTCGCCATGAGGCGTACGACCCAAGGTCCCACGCCGGGAATCTTTTTCAGCCAGTCCATGATCCGACTCTGCCCTCGCCTCGGAAAACAAGTGACCGGGTACCCCAGAATCGCAGGACCGTGGCGAGCGCCATACCGACTCCCGCGCCGGAGACGGTGTCCGCGCGCGATGAGGTGAACCCGAGCCCGTAGTGACTGACGGCGATGCACAGCAACTGCACCAGCGCGCCCGCGATGTTCACCCCGAAGAAGATCAGGTATTGCCGCGGTCCCCTCGCCGCCGCGTGCCGGTAGGTGCCGAGCGCGTTCCCGGCGTACGCCACCGAGCAGCCCGCGAGGAAGGACAGCGCCTTGGCCGTCAGAGGGCCGAGACCCACCGGGCCGCGGAGCCAGACGAACAGGCCGAGGTCGGCCCCGTAGGCGAGAACCCCGACCGCGGCGAAGCCGAGGAGCTCCCGCAGGAACCGCCGCCGCGGGAAGGCCTCCTCGCGGGCCGTCACCCGTTCCGCGACGGCGGACTCCGAGGCGGCGGGCGCCCCGGAGTCCGCGCCGTGGCCGGCGAGGAGAGCGGGGCCGGGCCGGTCCTCGGTGACGCTCACCAGTTGGCCACCGCGAGCCCGTACATCGCCAGCCACACCAGACCGATGAGGGCGAGCGGACGGTCGCGCAGGACCACGTCCTCCGGCTCGCCCGCCGTGCCCCGGTCGGCGAAGACCGCGTAGCGCAGGACGGCCAGGATGAAGGCGACCATGGAGAGCTGACGCCACGGCAGCAGTCCGGTGCTCGGCACCCCGCCCTCCTCCAGGGCCCACAGGCAGTAGCCGAGGACGGAGACCCCGGCGGCGAGTTGCCAGACGAAACGCAGGTAGCCGGTCGTGTACTCGGTGAGCAGCGCGCGGGTGGCGCCCGCCGTGCCCGCCATCTGCACGGCTTCGGAGTAGCGCTTCGCCGAGACCATGAACAGCGCCCCGAAGCCGGTGGTGATGAGGAACCAGCGCGAGAGCGGGATGCCGAGGGCCAGGCCGCCGATCATGGCCCGCATCAGGAACCCGGTCGTGACGACGACGAGGTCGACGACGAGCACGTGCTTGAGGCTCACGCAGTACGCGAGCTGCATGCCGAGGTACGCGGTCAGCAGCGCGCAGACGGCAGCCGAGGAGAACCAGGCGGCGGCCGCGGGCGCGAGGACCGCGAGGGCGCCGCCGACGGCGTACGCGACCGGGACCGGGACTCGGCCCGCGGCCACCGGGCGGTCGCGCTTCACGGGATGGGCGCGGTCGGCGGCGGCGTCCCGGGCGTCGTTGATCAGATACACGGCGGCGGCGCAGGCCGTGAACAGCACGAAGACCAGGGCGAGTTGAGCGACCGCGTGCTGCGAGAAGAGCCGGCCGGCGGCGGCCGGGGCGGACACGACGAGCACGTTCTTGACCCACTGGCGGGGGCGCGCGGTCCGGACGAGGCCCCGCAGTATCCCGCTCAGGCTCCGCGGTGGCGGGGCCAGGGCCGGGGTGCGCTCCAGCAGCGCCGTGCGCTCAGTCACGGCCGGCCCCGATCCAGCGGGCGCCCAGTCCGGCCGCCGCGGCGCCGAGGGCCGCGCCGGCGGCGACGTCCGTGGGGTAGTGGACGCCGACGACGAGGCGCGAGAGGCACATCGCGGCGGCGAGCGGCGGGACGGCGTACGCGCCGAGCGTGCCGTAGGCCACCGCCGCGGCGGTGGCGGAGGCCGCGTGGGAGCTGGGGAAGGAGTGCCGTCCGGCCGTACGCGCCCGGGGCGCCACGTGCGTGGGGCGCGGGCGGCGCACGATCCGTTTCACGCCCATGCTCGCGAGGTGCGCGCCGGCGGTGAGCGCCGTCGCGCGCAGCCACGCGCCGCGCCGCGCGCGGTCGGCGGCCGCCCCGGCGAGCCCGGCGGCGAGCCACAGGGCGCCGTGCTCCCCGCTCCGGGACAGCGTGCGTGCGACGGCCGCGACGTGCGGATTCCCGCCGTACGCGTGGAGCACGGACAGCAGTCGGCGGTCCAGGTCGCCAGGTGGACGGTCCACGCCGTCAAGCCGCCGATCCATCTCGTCACGGTCGTCAAGGTCGTCCATGTGAGGCCACTCTTCTAGGGAGCGGTCGCAGAACTACGGCAATCTTGGACGACATCCCATTAATCACCCATTTCGGTGAGGAGCCGGGAGCGGTGGGTAGATTGCCCCGTTGTGCACCCTCGGCGGCGCTACGGTCACGGTCATGCCTGCCGACTCCGTCTCCGTCACGGGTTGGGGCCGCACCGCCCCGACCACCGCCCGTCTGGTCCGTCCGCGCACCTACGGGGAGGCGGCGGCCGCCGTCCGGGAGTGCGGGGCTCGGGGAGGGATCGCCCGGGGGCTCGGACGGGCCTACGGCGACGCCGCGCAGAACGCGGGCGGTGCGGTGCTCGACATGACGGGCCTGGACCGGATCCACGCCATCGACGCGGGCGGCGGCACGGTGCTGTGCGACGCGGGGGTGTCCCTGCACCGGCTCATGGAGGTCCTGCTCCCCCTCGGCTGGTTCGTTCCCGTGACGCCGGGGACCCGCTATGTGACCGTGGGCGGCGCGATCGGCGCGGACATCCACGGCAAGAACCACCATGTGTCCGGCTCCTTCGCCCGTCACGTCCTGTCCTTCGAACTGCTGACGGCGGACGGCGAGATCAGGACCGTCGGGCCCGGCACCCCCCTGTTCGACGCGACGGCGGGCGGCATGGGCCTGACCGGGGTGATCCTGACGGCGACCGTCCGCCTCCAGCCGGTGGAGAGCGGCCTGATGTCCGTCGACACCGAACGCGCGGCGGACCTGGACGACCTGATGGCCCGCCTCACCGCCACCGACCACCGGTACCGCTACTCGGTGGCCTGGATCGACCTCCTCGCACGCGGGTCCGGGACCGGGCGCTCGGTGCTGACCCGCGGCGATCACGCGCCGCTGGACGCGCTGCCCCCGCGGGCCCGCAGACACCCGCTGGCGTTCCGCCCGTCGCGCCTGCCGGCCGCGCCCTCGTTCGTGCCGGAAGGGCTCCTCGGGCGGACGACCGTGGGCCTCTTCAACGAGCTCTGGTACCGCAAGGCGCCCCGCGCGCGGACCGGCGAACTCCAGCCGATCCCGGCCTTCTTCCACCCCCTCGACGGGGTGCCGCACTGGAACCGCGTCTACGGGCGCGGCGGCTTCGTGCAGTACCAGTTCGCCGTCGGACACGGCCGGGAGGAGACCCTGCGCCGGATCGTGCGGCGCATCTCCCAGCGCCGCTGCCCGTCCTTCCTCGCCGTGCTGAAGCGCTTCGGAGAGGGCGATCCGGGCTGGCTGTCCTTCCCCGTGCCCGGCTGGACCCTGGCCCTGGACATCCCGGCGGGCCTGCCGGGCCTCGGCGCCTTCCTCGACGAGCTGGACGAGGAGGTGGCGGGGGCCGGCGGGCGCGTGTACCTCGCCAAGGACGCGCGGCTGCGGCCCGAACTGCTGGAAGCGATGTATCCGCGGCTCGGCGCGTTCCGTTCGCTGCGCCGGGAGCTGGACCCACGGGGAGTCTTCACCTCGGACCTGTCCCGCCGCCTCGGTCTGTAGAGCGCCCGCGCCGTTCCCGGCCCGGCCCCGCCCCGCGCCCTCCCGGCCCGGCCCGTACGACGCTGTTCCCGGCCCAGCCCGTACAACGCCGCTCCCGGCCCGCGGAGCGCCCGTTCCCGCACGCCCCTCCGGTTCCCCGTCTTAGGAGCTAGCTGTCATGAAGGACGCCTTCGGATTCCCCCAGTCCCTGCTGGTTCTCGGCGGCACGTCCGAGATCGCGCTGGCCACCGCGCGCCGGATGATCACCCGGCGCACCCGCACGGTGTGGCTCGCCGGGCGCCCGACGCCCGCCCTGGAGGTGGCGGCCGAGCGGCTGCGGGGGCTCGGCGCGGACGTCCGTACCCTCGCCTTCGACGCCCTCGATCCCGAGTCCCACGAGGCCGTGCTCGGCAAGGTCTTCGCCGAGGGCGACATCGACATGGTCCTGATGGCGTTCGGGGTGCTCGGTGACCAGGCCCTGGACGAGAAGGAGCCGGTCGCGGCGGTCCGGGTCGCGCAGACCAACTACACGGGCGCGGTGTCTTCGGGTCTGGTGTGCGCGCGGGCGCTGCAGACGCAGGGGCACGGCTCGCTGGTGGTGCTGTCCTCGGTCGCGGGCGAACGCGCCCGCCGCTCGAACTTCATCTACGGCTCCAGCAAGGCGGGCCTGGACGCCTTCGCGCAGGGCCTGGGGGACGCGCTGCACGGCACGGGCGCGCACGTCATGGTCGTACGCCCCGGATTCGTCCGTACGCGGATGACGGCCCATCTGCCCGAGGTCCCGCTGTCGACCACTCCGGAGGCGGTGGCCGCGGCGATCGAGCTGGGGCTGAGGCGCCGCTCCGAGACGGTGTGGGTGCCGGGGGCTCTCCGGATGGTCATGTCGGCGCTGCGGCACACCCCGCGAGCGGTGTTCCGGAGGCTGCCGGTCTGAGAGCCCTAGAGCGCCGGGAGTGTGGTGTCCCGCTCGGGCGAGGTGGCCTGCGGGGGCACCACGGCGCTGCCGAAGGCGAACTCGCGGAGCTTGCGCCACACACCGTCGGCGCCCTGCTCGTAGAGCGCGAATCCGGTGCAGGGCCACGCGGCCTCGTAGTCGGAGAGCGCCTCGAAGGCGTGGTCCATGGCCTCTTCGTCGATGCCGTGCGCCACGGTGACGTGCGGGTGGTACGGGAACTGCAGCTCGCGGGCGACGGGGCCCGAGACGTCCCGGACCTGCTTCTGGAGCCAGGTGCAGGCCTCGGCGCCGTCGGCGACGCGGACGAACACGACCGGTGACAGCGGGCGGAAGGTGCCCGTGCCGGACAGCCTCATCGGGAACGGGCGCCCGGCGGCGGCGACCTCGACGAGGTGCGTCTCGATCGCGGGCAGCGCGGCTTCCTCGACCTCGGTCGGCGGCAGCAGGGTGACGTGCGTGGGAATGCAGCAAGCCGCGGGGTCGCCGAAGCCCGCGCGCCGCTCCTGGAGCAGGCTGCCGTGAGGCTCCGGGACCGCGATCGACACGCCGATCGTTACGGTCCCCACGTCGTCTCCTGTCGTTGTCGATGGTCAGGGCTGCTGTTCGGTGGTGCTGCGCGCGGGAGGGGGCGATCGCTCCGCCCGCCCCGCTCTCGACTGTACGGCGGTATGACCCGCAATCGGCCGTCGTAAGAGTGTCGCGCTCGTCTCGTACTGACTGCCGAAGGTGGTGTGGTAGGGGCCGTGCCGCCAGCGCGGGGCCGGGGCACGGCCCCGCGTGAGGCGGCGGCCTCGGCCTTCAGTGCTTGGCGGGCAGGAACCCGACCCGCTCGTACGCCTGCGAGAGCGTCTCCGCGGCGACGGCACGCGCCTTCTCGGCACCCTTGGCCAGGATCGAGTCGAGCGTCTCCGGGTCGTCCAGATACTGCTGGGTGCGCTCCCGGAACGGCGTCACGAAGTCGACCATGACCTCGGCGAGGTCCGTCTTCAGCGCGCCGTAGCCCTTGCCCTCGTACTTCTGCTCCAGTTCACCGATTCCGGTGCCGGTGAGCGTCGAGTAGATCGTCAGCAGGTTGCTGACACCCGGCTTGGCGCTCGTGTCGAACCGGACGACGGTGTCCGTGTCGGTGACGGCGCTCTTGACCTTCTTGGCGGTCACCTTCGGGTCGTCGAGCAGATTGATGAGCCCCTTCGGCGTGGACGCCGACTTGCTCATCTTGATCGACGGGTCCTGGAGATCGAAGATCTTCGCCGTCTCCTTGAGGATGTACGGCTTCGGAATCCTGAACGTTTCGCCGAAACGGCCGTTGAAGCGCTCCGCGAGGTCGCGGGTCAGCTCGATGTGCTGGCGCTGGTCCTCGCCGACCGGGACCTCGTGGGCCTGGTACAGCAGGATGTCCGCCACCTGGAGGACCGGGTACGTGAAGAGGCCGACGCTCGCGCGGTCGGCGCCCTGCTTGGCGGACTTGTCCTTGAACTGGGTCATACGGGAGGCCTCGCCGAAGCCGGTGAGGCAGTTCATGACCCAGGCGAGCTGCGCGTGCTCGGGGACGTGGCTCTGGACGAAGAGCGTGCAGCGCTCGGGATCGAGACCGGCGGCGAGGAGCTGCGCCGCGGCGAGCCGGGTGTTGGCCCGCAGGTCCGCGGGGTCCTGCGGAATCGTGATCGCGTGCAGGTCGACGACCATGTAGAACGCGTCGTGGGACTCCTGGAGCGCCACCCACTGACGAACGGCGCCGAGGTAGTTGCCGAGGTGGAACGAGCCTGCCGTGGGCTGGATTCCGGAGAGCACGCGAGGACTGTCAGAGGCCATGTTCACCATTCTCTCAGGTACCGGGGTCCGCTCCGGAACTGGCCGGAAAGAGAGGGGACCCGGGTGCGCCGGCGCCGCGGTACCGGGAACCGCGCCCTTCGAGCCTCCGGCTCACCGGCACAGACGGTGACCATTTCGCTCACCTGAGCGGGATTCGAACACCCACCGTCATGAAAGTGCAACGGTGAGGTGACATTCCGTCCGGAGGGGGTGCTTTCGGCGTCGTGGGCGCTTAACAATGCCGATCCGCCCAGGTAGCCGGATCCGGCAGGGCGGAGCGCTGCTCGGACGACGCCGTCGAGGGGAATTCCCGGCGGGTCCGTCGGCGCACCCAGAAATTGGCACAACGGTGTGCGAGCCGGCTCTGCGCCGGCTGGTTGGGGGTTCCATGCGCGGGCTTCGTGAACTGGTCACGGTGGTGGGGGCGTTGGGGGCGACCGCCGCGGTGGTGGTGTCGGCGGCACCGTCCGCCCTGGCCGGCCCGGCGGCGAGCGGGCCGGTGGCCGCACCGGCGGTCCTGCAGAGCGCGGAGCGCGCCGCGCAGCGCTCCGCGGGCGACAGCCCGGACATCGTCCTGACCGTCGCCGGTGACACGGGACGGACGACCACCCTGCACAGCGGCGATCCGGATTTCGCACTGCTGTGGCGGCTGCTGTCCCCCCGGTACACGGGGCCGAAGAAGACGCCCGCCGAGTGGACGGACGGCCGCCTTCCCGTTCCTGAGGTCACGGTGATCTGGGGAGTCACGGGTGCCGGGGGTGACGTCGCCATCGAGCGCCAGGACCAGGTGTTCCTCACCGCGGACGGCGCGCCGTGGGTGCGGTCGGATCTGGCTCCCGACCTGGTGGGCGGCGACTTCCGCTGGCACCGGGCGCCGCTCTCGGTGCTCGACCAGCTCACGCACGAGGGCAGACTGTTCGGCTCCGGCTCCGGCTCCGCCGCGTCCGCCGTACGGGTGGAGCCGGACCCGGCCGCCTGGGCGCTGCCCGGCCTCGTGGCGGGCCTGGCCCTCGGCGCCGGCGCCACGTGGTTCGTCCGCCGCGCGAAGGTCCGGCAGGTGAACGCCGGGAACACCGGGAACACGGGGAACACGGGGAACACGGGGAACGCCGAGCCGCTGCCGGTACCGCGCCAGGAGCTGGTCGAGGTCTGAGACCCGACCCGCGCGGGGCGTGTGGACACTTCCGTGTCCGACACCTCCGGCCGGCCGGCGACGCCTTGAGCGCGCCGTCGCCGGCGGTCCGGGGCCGGACGGATCCGGCCCCGGCGCGGTGCGGTGCGGTGCGGTGTCTCAGCCGAGGTCGATCTCCGGGTAGAGCGGGAAGCCGGTGAGCAGGTCGCTCGCGCGGTGGGCGATCTCGTCGGCGATCTTCGCGTCCAGCACGTGCTGGGCCTTGGAGGGCGCGCCCTTGGCGGTGGTGCCCGCCTCCGTGGTCGTCAGGACGCGGTCGATCAGACCGGCGATCTCGTCCATCTCGGTGGCGCCGAGCCCGCGGGTGGTCAGCGCGGGCGTGCCGATGCGGATGCCGGAGGTGTACCAGGCGCCGTTCGGGTCGGCCGGGATGGCGTTGCGGTTGGTGACGATGCCCGAGTCGAGCAGCGCGGACTCGGCCTGGCGGCCGGTCAGTCCGTAGGAGGTGGCGACGTCGATGAGGTTCAGGTGGTTGTCCGTGCCGCCCGTGACCAGCGTGGCGCCGCGGCGCATCAGCCCCTCGGCCAGGGCACGGGAGTTGTCGACGACGGCCTGGGCGTAGTCACGGAACTCGGGGCGGCGGGCCTCGGCGAGCGCCACGGCCTTGGCGGCCATGACGTGGGGCAGCGGGCCGCCGAGCACCATCGGGCAGCCGCGGTCGACCTGCTCGGCGAGGGTCTCGTCGCACAGGACCATGCCGCCGCGCGGGCCGCGGAGCGACTTGTGCGTGGTGGTGGTGACGATCTGGGCGTGCGGGACCGGGTCGAAGTCGCCGGTGAGGACCTTGCCCGCGACGAGGCCGGCGAAGTGCGCCATGTCGACCATGAGGGTGGCGCCGACCTCGTCGGCGATCTCCCGCATGACGCGGAAGTTCACCAGGCGCGGGTAGGCGGAGTACCCGGCGACGACGATGAGCGGCTTGAACTCGCGGGCGGACGCGCGCAGGGCCTCGTAGTCGATGAGACCGGTGGCGGGGTCGGTGCCGTACGAGCGCTGGTCGAACATCTTGCCGCTGATGTTGGGGCGGAACCCGTGGGTGAGGTGGCCGCCGGCGTCCAGGGACATGCCGAGCATGCGCTGGTTGCCGAAGGCCTGGCGCAGTTCGGCCCAGTCGGCCCCGGAGAGGTCGTTGACGTTGCGGACGCCGGCCTTGGCGAGCGCCGGGACCTCCACGCGGGCGGCGAGGACGGCCCAGAAGGCGACGAGGTTCGCGTCGATGCCGGAGTGCGGCTGGGCGTAGGCGTGCTCGGCGCCGAACAGTTCGCGGGCGTGCTCGGCGGCGAGGGCCTCGACGGTGTCGACGTTGCGGCAGCCGGCGTAGAAGCGGCGCCCGACGGTGCCCTCGGCGTACTTGTCGCTGAACCAGTTGCCCATGGCCAGGAGGGTGGCCGGGGAGGCGTAGTTCTCGGACGCGATCAGTTTGAGCATGTCGCGCTGGTCGGCGACTTCCTGGCCGATGGCGTCGGCGACGCGGGGCTCCACGGCCCGGATCACTTCGAGGGCGCTGCGGAAGGCGGTGGACTCGGGGGAAAGGGGCTCTGACATGACGGCCTCCGGACGTTGCTTTCAGCGTTCACGGTTCGGCCCAGGCGCACGGCACTCGGTTGCCGCGACTCCCAGCCCGGACACTCCGGGCCCCTCGGGACGGCCTGCCGCTCCGTCCGGAGTCCGGGATCGCCCCGGGAAAGCCACAACGCGGGTGCCGCTCCCCGATGGTCGGTCCCATCCCAGCGCGCCAGTCACGGCCCCGTTCGTCAGCCTACCGGGCGCGCCGGATCACCGGGGTCCACGGTCCACCATGCGAGCGACGATAGGAAATAGGCCAGAAACCCGCCCCGCGCGGACGCCACGCGTCCGGGCCCGGGGAGATCGCGCCGTGCGGCACGCCGGAAGGACCGCGCCGCTTCCCCCTGCCGCTCCCCCCGTGCCGCTCGCCAGAGAACGGAGATCCCGTGACCACCATGGATGCCAGGGAGACGACGGAGGCGTTCATCGCCTCGGCCGACGCGCACAGCGCGCACAACTACCACCCGCTGCCGGTCGTCGTGGCGACGGCGGACGGGGCCTGGATGACGGACGTCGAGGGGCGCCGCTTCCTCGACATGCTGGCCGGATACTCGGCGCTGAATTTCGGCCACGGCAACCCGCGGCTGATCGAGGCGGCCAAGGCGCAACTGGACCGGGTGACGCTGACGTCGCGGGCGTTCCACCACGACCGGTTCGCGGACTTCTGCCGGGAACTGGCCGCGCTGTGCGGCATGGAGATGGTGCTGCCGATGAACACCGGGGCGGAGGCGGTGGAGACGGCGGTGAAGACGGCCCGGAAGTGGGGGTACCGGGTCAAGGGCGTCCCGGCCGAGATGGCGAAGATCGTGGTCGCGGGCAACAACTTCCACGGGCGTACGACGACGGTCATCAGCTTCTCGACGGACCCGGAGGCCCGGGCGGACTTCGGCCCGTACACACCGGGCTTCGAGATCGTGCCGTACGGGGATCTGACGGCCCTGCGGGCGGCGGTCACGGAGAACACGGTGGCCGTGCTGCTGGAGCCGATCCAGGGCGAGGCGGGGGTGCTGGTGCCGCCGGCCGGATATCTGCCGGCCGTGCGGGAGCTGACGCGGGAGCGGAACGTGCTGTTCGTCGCGGACGAGATCCAGTCGGGTCTGGGACGGACCGGCCGTACGTTCGCGTGCGAGCACGAGGGCGTGGTCCCGGACATGTACGTCCTCGGGAAGGCGCTCGGCGGCGGGGTCGTGCCGGTGTCGGCGGTGGTGTCGAGCGCGGCGGTGCTCGGGGTGTTCCGGCCCGGGGAGCACGGGTCGACCTTCGGCGGGAATCCGCTGGCGTGCGCGGTCGCGCTGGAGGTGATCGCGATGCTGCGGTCGGGTGAGTACCAGCGGCGGGCGGCCGCGCTCGGCGAGCGGCTGCACCGTGAACTGGGCCTGTTGAAGGACTCCGGTCATGTCACGGCGGTGCGCGGGCGCGGTCTGTGGGCGGGCGTCGACATCGCCTCCGCGTACGGCACGGGCCGGGAGATCTCGGAGAAGCTGATGGAGCGGGGCGTCCTCGTCAAGGACACCCACGGCGTCACCGTCCGGATCGCCCCGCCGCTGGTCATCACCGAGGAGGACCTGGACTGGGGCCTGGCCCAGCTCCGGGCCGTGCTCGGCGCGTAGGGACCCGGGCCCGGGAGGACCCCACGAAGGGACCCGGGCCCTGGAAGACCCGCGAGCGGGCCTAGAGGATCACGTGGGGCAGGAAGCGGGCGTACTCGTCCGTGATCAGGCCGGAGGACTCCCGGATGCCGAGGCCCGCCGACTCGTCCTCGACGACCCAGGCGCCGAGGACGACACGGTTGCCGTCGAAGGACGGGAGCGGCGCCAGCTCCTGGTAGCAGCAAGCCTCTTCGCGTACGACGGGCGCGGCGCCGGGTTCGTGGATCGTCACCCCGGCGCCCTCGCGGCCGAGCAGGGGCTTGGCGACGTAGCCGTTCGTACGGGCCAGCTCGCGGGGGCCGTCGAGGTAGGCGGGGAGCAGGTTCGGATGGTCCGGGTAGAGCTCCCAGAGGACGGCGAGGAGCGCCTTGTTGGAGAGGAGCATCTTCCAGACGGGCTCGATCCACAGGGTCGTACCGGTGCCGCCGCCGTTGTCGAGGGTGTCCAGGACATGGCCGGCGAACGCGTCGGTGGTCAGCCACTCCCAGGGATAGAGCTTGAAGCAGCTCCGGATGAACGCGAGCCGGTTGTCGACGAAGCGGCCGGACAGGGGGTCCCAGCCGATCTCCTCCATGGAGATCCAGTCCGTGTCGAGTCCCGCCTGCTCCGCGGTCTCCTTCAGGTAGGCGACCGTCATCAGGTCCTCGCCGAGCTCGTCCTCGGCGGAGTGCGCGAAGTAGAGCGGGCCGCCCGGCGGCAGGAGGGCGCCCTGCTTCTTCCAGGCCGCGACGAGGCGTTCGTGGAGGGAGTTCCACTGGTCGGCGCCGGGGAAGCGGTCCTCCATCCAGAACCACTGCGGGCTCGCGGCCTCCACCAGTGAGGTCGGTGTGTCGGCGTTGTACTCCAGGAGCTTCGCCGGGCCTCTTCCGTCGTAGCGGAGGTCGAAGCGGCCGTAGACCGACGGGAGTTCGGCGCGCCGGTGCCAGGCCTCGGCGACGGCGGCCGCGACCCGGGGATCGTCGATGCCGAGGTCGGCGAAGCGTCCCCGCTCGACGATGTGCCCGGCCGCCGTCAGGCACATGGCGTGCAGTTCCCCGACGACCTCCTCCAGCGCCTCCACCTCGGGCAGCGAGAAGGCGTAGTAGGCGCTCTCGTCCCAATACGGGCGCAGGGAGTCGTCGGGGTGACGGGTGAGCGGGTAGATCAGCCCCTGCCCCTCGACGGTCTGCTGCCAGCCGGGACGGGGGGTGATGGTGCGGCGTTCCATGGGGTGTGCGGGTTCTCCGTCTCGGCGGGTGGGGCGGGGCGGGTGCCGGAGCTGTCGCTCCGGCGGGCGGGCGCGGATCAGCCGCCGGAGCCGCCCTTGCCGCCGCCGAAACCGCCGCGGTGGACGCCCCTGCCGCCGGAACCCCCGGAGCCCCCGGAGCCGCTGGGCTTGACGAAGGAGCCGCCCTCGACCCAGCTGCTCTTCCTGCTGCCGCCGTAGTACCAGCCCGTGTGGTGCGAACCCGAGGAGGACTTGCAGTACTTGTCCGCGACGACCTCGTAGCCCTTGGCCGCGCGGTAGCTGTCACGGTCGACGCAGCGCTTGTCGGGGTCCGAGGAGCAGGCGGTGAGCGTCGCCGCGAGAAGTCCCATGCCGCCGAGGACGACCGTGCCCGAGCGCAGTTGACGTCGTACGTCCGCCATGTTCGTTCCCCCGTTTGTTCTCTGTGGTTCGATTTTTGACTGAAGAGGACAGATTAGAGATCCCGCACACGGCGAGTCCACGACGGCCCCGGGCAACGCGCTGTCCCCTACAGTCGCTTCGTGCTCTTTGGAATGATCTGCGCCCTCGGCGCCTCGGTCTGTTTCGGTACGGCGACGGTTCTGCAGGCCATGGCCGCACGGGCCGCGGGCGAGGGCGGGACGGGCGGCGGCGCCGGCGGCGCGGCCGTCCTGCTGCTGCGGGCGCTGCGCCAGTGGCGCTATCTGGCGGGACTGGGCCTCGACGGGGTCGGGTTCGTGCTGCAGATCCTCGCGCTGCGGTCGCTTCCGATCTACGCGGTCGGCGCGGCCCTCGCGGCGAGCCTGGCCGTCACCGCCGTGGTCGCCTCGCGGCTGCTCCATGTGCGGCTGAGCCGGGTCGAGTGGGCCGCGGTGGCGGTGGTGTGCGGCGGACTCGCGATGCTGGGGCTGGCCTCCGGGCCGGAGGGGGACCGGACCGGGTCCCTGGCACTGAAGTACGCGATGCTCGGGACGTCCGTGGCCGTCCTGCTGCTGGCGCTCGTCGGCGGACGGCTGCCCGACCGGGGGCGGGCGCTCGCGCTGGGCCTCGGGTCGGGGTTCGGGTTCGGGGTGGTCGAGGTGGCGGTACGGCTGATCGCCGACCTCGATCCGGGGACGCTGCTGGCCAATCCGGCGACGTACGCGCTGCTGATCGGTGGCGGCGCCGCGTTCCTGCTGCTCACCACGGCCCTGGAACGGGGTTCGGTGACCACGGCCACCGCCGGTCTGGTCATCGGGGAGACCATCGGGCCCGCGCTGGTCGGCGTGGTGTGGCTGGGCGACCGTACCCGCGAGGGGCTGACCTGGCTGGCGGTTCTCGGTTTCGCGGTGGCGGTGGCGGGGGCTCTGGCGCTGGCGCGGTTCGGCGAGGCGCCGGCCAAGGAGCCGTCCGCGCCGGCGTCCTCGTGAACCTCGTGGCCACCGTGCACTCCGGTGAACCCGTTCGAGCGCACGGCCCCTTCAGGGAAGCGCCCGGCACAGTGCGTCCAGGGCGCCCGACCAGGCGTGGTCCGGCGGGGTGCCGTAACCGACGACCAGCGCGTCCTGGTGCGGGACGAGCGCGCCCGGATGGCGGTGGTGGGAGAGGCCGTGCACGGCCAGGCCCTGGAAGGCGGCGGCCTGGACCACGGACCCCTCGGTGCCGGGCGGGAGCCTGAGCACGGCGTGCAGACCGGCCGCGATGCCGGTGGCGTGCACGTCGGGCGCACGGGTGGCGAGCGCCGCGACGAGGGCGTCCCGGCGGCGCCGGTAGCGCAGCCGGGCGGAGCGGACGTGCCGGTCGTAGGCGCCGGACGTGATGAACTCCGCCAGGGTGAGCTGGTCCAGCGCCCCGGTGGACCAGCCGCCCTCCCCCTTCAGGGAGACGACCTCGTCCACGAGCGACGGCGGCAGCACGAGCCAGCCGAGGCGCAGCGCGGGTGCCAGGGACTTGCTGGCGGTGCCCAGATGGACCACGTGCTCGGGGTCGAGGCCCTGCAACGCGCCGACGGGCTGCCGGTCGTAGCGGAACTCGCCGTCGTAGTCGTCGTCCAGGACGAGCCCACCGGTGCGGCGCGCCCAGGCGACGACGGCGGCCCGGCGGTCCGGGTGCAGGGGTACGCCCATCGGGAACTGGTGGGCGGGGGTGAGGAGTACGGCCCGCACTCCCGCCATGTCCCGTGTGTCGGTGCCGAGTTCATCGAAGGGCAGGGGGGTCGTACGCAGACCCGACCGGTGCAGGAGATTCCAGTGCACGTCGAGCCCGTACGACTCCACGGCGATCGAACGGAGCCCCCGCCGCCGCAGGATCACGCCGAGCAGCGTGAGTCCGTCCGAGAAACCGGAGCAGACCACGATGCGCTCCGGGTCGGCGCGCACGCCCCGGGCGCGGGAGAGATAGCCCGCGAGGGCGGTGCGCAGTTCGGGGCGGCCGCGCGGATCGCCGTAGCCGAGGGCCTCGTGCGGGGCGCGGGCCAGGGCGCGGCGGGCCGCCTTGAGCCAGGCGGCGCGCGGGAAGGACGCGAGGTCGGGGCGGCCGGGGACGAGGTCGTAGGCGGGACGGGCCTGCTCGCGGCGGCGCGGCGCGGCCTGCGGCCCCGGTCGTACGACGCTCCGCTCGGCGACGCGCGTGCCCGAGCCCTGGCGCGCGGTGAGCCAGCCCTCGGCGACGAGGTCGGCGTAGGACTCGGCGACCGTGTTGCGGGCGATGCCGAGGTCCGCGGCGAGGGAGCGGGAGGACGGGAGCCGGGTCCCGGGGGCCAGCCGGCCGCCGCGGACGGCCTCGCGCAGCGCCTCCGTCAGCCCCTTGCGGATGCCGGACCCGGTCGGTTCGACATGGAGGTCGACTCCCAGAGTGGCCCATGTTTTCCCCATGGGAATGGACCATACTCCTGGGCTATTCCCCTCGTAGGGTCGATCGTATGACGACGCAGGACACGACCACGCAGCCCACCACGACCCCCGCGACCCCCGCCGGCTCTCCCTCCCCGGCGTCCGCCCCGCCCGCCGCCGGCCCCGCGCGGTACGCGCCCGAGCACCCGCCCCGGCTGCCCTGGGCCGAGCTCGCCCCCGACGTCTACAAGGCGATGGTCAGGCTCGACGCGGCGGCCCGGCGCGGGGTGGATCCCACGCTCCTCGAACTGGTGAAGATCCGTGCCTCGCAGCTCAACCACTGCGCGTTCTGCCTGGACATGCACACCAAGGACGCGCTCGCGGCGGGCGAGAGCGTCGAGCGGATCGTGCAGCTCGGCGCTTGGCAGGAGTCGCGGCACTTCTACACGGAGAAGGAGATCGCGGCGATCGAGCTGACCGAGGCCGTCACGGTGATCACGGACGGCTTCGTGCCGGACGAGGTGTACGAGCGCGCGGCCCGGCAGTTCGAGGACGCCGACCTGGTCCAGCTCATCGCCTCGATCACGATGATCAACGCCTGGAACCGGTTCGCCGTGACCTGCCGCATGGTGCCCGGCCACTACCGGCCGGGCGGGCACAAGTGACGACCCGGCCGGCCGTGGGCGGGGAGCACGCGGCACCGGGCGGGGCCGAGCGGTTCCGGGCGCTGCACCACGGACGCGTGCCGGGCGATCCGCTGGTGCTGCCCGGGCCCTGGGACGCGGCGAGCGCCCGGGTGTTCGCGGACGAGGGGTTCCCCGCGCTCGCCACGCCCAGCGCCGGGGTGGCCGCCTCGCTGGGGTACGCGGACGGGGAGACGCCCGCCGCGGAGATGTTCGCCGCCGTCGCCCGGATCGTCCGGGCGGTCGACGTGCCGGTGTCGGCGGACGTCGAGGGCGGCTACGGGCTGGCGCCACGGGAGCTGGTGGAGCGGCTGCTGGATGCGGGGGCCGTGGGCTGCAACGTCGAGGACTCCGAGGGCGGGGTCCTCAAGGACGCGGCCCGGCACGCCGACTGGCTGGCCGAGGTCCGCGGGGCGGCGGCCGGCCGGCTCTTCGTGAACGCCCGGGTCGACGTCTTCGCGTACGGCGACGGCGATCCCGGGCGGGTCGTCGAGCGGGCCGCGCTGTATGTCGCGGCGGGGGCGGACTGCGTGTACCCGATCGGCGCCCCGACGCAGGTGCTGCCGCTGCTGCGGTCCGGTATCCAGGGGCCCCTGAACGTGTTCGCCCGGCTCGACGGGGCGTCCCCCGCCGAACTGGGTGAACTGGGCGCCACACGCGTCACGTTCGGCCCCGGCCTGCAACGCCGGGCGACGGAGGCGCTGGCCGGCATCGCGGCGAAGCTGCGCTAGGCGGTGGCGTCGGGGGTGGTCCGGGTCAGGACGGCCCGTCGACTTGCCCCGCCTCCGCCCCGCCGCGCCGCCGACCACCTGGACGGTGTCGCGGGGGCCGGTCTCGGGCCACATCGGACGGCCCGGGACCGGCGACGCAGGACCCCCGCCGGTCGGGTGAACCCCGCCGGTCGTGCGGGCCCCCGCCCGGCCGCACGGGGCCTCACCCGACCGCACGGGGCCTCACCCGGTCGCGCGGTGGCTCACCCGGTCGCGCGGTGGCTCAGTCGACCGGCTGACCCGGTCACGCCGGCAGCCACGCCTTCCAGGTGGACCGATGACGGTCCGCCCATTTCCTCGCCGCCTCCTGGGGCGTCAGCTTGTCGTCGGCGATCATCAGGGAGACCTCGTTCTGGTCGGCGGTGGTCCACCTGAACTTCTTCAGGAAGGCGGCCGCCTTCCCGCCGGTCTTCGCGAAGTCGGCGTTCAGGTACTTCTTCAGCGGGGTGTACGGGTAGGCGCAGGCGACCTTCGCCGCGTCGGCGTCGCAGCCCTCCTTGTAGGCGGGCAGCTTCACCTCGGTCATGGGGACCTTCTCGAACAGCCACTGCGGGGAGTACCAGTACGTGAGGAAGGGCTTCCCCTCCTTCGCGAACTGCTTCATCTGCGTGATCTGCGCGGCCTCCGAACCGGCGAACACCACCTGGTAGTTCAGCTTCAGGTTGGTCACCAGCGCCTTGTCGTTGGTGACGTACGACGGTGAGCCGTCGAGGAGCTGGCCCTTGCCCCCGCTCTCGGGGGTGCGCAGCCGGCCGGCGTACTTGTCGAGGTTCTTCCAGTCCGTGACGTCCGGGTGCTGTTTCGCGAAGTACGTCGGGACGTACCAGCCGATGTGCCCGGTCACGCCCAGGTTCCCGCCGGACGTGATCGTCTTCTTGTCCTCGACGTACCGCTTCTCCTGGTCGGGGTGGCCCCAGTCCTCCAGGATCGCGTCGACGCGGCCCTGGCTGAGCGCGTCCCAGGCGGGCACCTCGTCGACCTGGACGGTGTCGACGCGATAGCCCAGCTCGTGTTCGAGGAGGTACTGCGCCACGGCCACGTTGGACTGGGCGCCGACCCACGACTGCACGGACAGGGTCACCGTCTTCGCGCCCCGGGCGCCCGCGAAGGGCGAGGCCTGCTTGGTCATGTCGGCGGCGCCACAGCCGGTGAGCAGCAGCAGGGCCGAGGCCCCGGCCACCGCGGATGTCGTACGAACACGCATGTCAGGCTCCCTTCTTCGCGCGGCGCCCGGTCGGCTGGGTCACCCGGTCGAGCATCAGTCCGAGGCAGACGATCGCGGCGCCCGCGACCAGGCCGGTGGCCAGGTCGCCCTGAGCGAGGCCGAACACGACGTCGTAGCCGAGCGCGCCGCCGCCGACCAGACCGCCGATGATGACCACGGCGAGGACCAGGACGACACCCTGGTTGACGGCGAGCAGCAGCGCGGACCGTGCCAACGGAAGCTGGACCTGGCGCAGTTGCTGCCCCGCGGTGGCACCGAGGGAGCGGGCCGACTCCAGTGCGGCCGGGTCGACGGCGCGCAGCCCCTGCGTGGTGATGCGGACCACGGCGGGCAGCGCGTAGACGACCGCGGCGGCGACGGCGGGGGCGCGGCCGACGCCGAACAGCGCGACCACGGGGATGAGGTAGACGAACTGCGGCATGGTCTGGAAGACGTCGAGGACGGGCCGGAGCAGGCGCTCGAACCGTTCGCTGCGGGCGGCCGCGATCCCGGTGGCGAAGCCGATCACGAGGGTGACGGCGACCGCGGCCAGCACCTGGGAGAGCGTGTCCAGCGCCGGCTTCCATTCGCCCAGGACGCCGATCGCGGCCATGGCGAGGACGGCGGTCAGGGCGGTGCGCCAGGTGCCGATGAGCCAGGCCAGGGCGGCGACGGTCAGCAGCACGGCCCACCAGGGCAGCCACTGGAGTCCGTCCCGGAGCGGGTCGAGGACCCAGGTGGTGAAGTGGCCCGCCCAGTCGGCGGTGCCGCCGATGTACGGGACGCCGGAGTAGAGGTGGCCTGTCATCCAGTCGACGGCGCTGTTCACCGGCTCGGCGAGGTTCACGGCCCACGCGCCGGGCCATTCCGCCCGGCCCGTGAGGCGGCCGGCGAGCAGGACGGCGAGGACGGCCGAGGCGGCGAGCGCCACGTACAGCCGGGGAGTGTTCTCGCGGGGTGCTCCGAGCCGCTCGCCCACCGCGGCCGTGACCCGGTCGAGGACGACCGCGAGGAGCACGATCGGGATGCCGGCGGAGAGCGCGGCACCCACGTCCACGGAGGCGAGGGCCTGGTAGACGCGGTCACCGAGACCGCCGGCACCGATCACGGAGGCGATGACGGCCATGGACAGCGCCATCATGATCGTCTGGTTGAGGCCGAGGAGGAGTTCCTTGCGGGCCAGCGGAAGGCGGGCGGTGAACAGGCGCTGGCGGGCCGTGGCGCCGAGCGAGGCGACGGCCTCCATGACGCCCTCGTCCGCGTCGCGCAGGCCGAGCGCGGTGAGGCGGGCCATGGGCGGGGCTGCGTAGACGACGGTGGCGAGCACGGCCGCGGGCACACCGATCCCGAAGACCAGCACGACGGGCAGCAGATACGCGAACGCCGGAAGCACCTGCATGGTGTCGAGGACGGGGCGCAGCGCGCGGTGGGTGCGGTCGGAGAGCCCGGCGGCGAGGCCGAGCAGCATGCCCAGGACGACCGAGGCGAACACGGCGACCACCATGACCGCCAGCGTCTGCATGGTGGGCACCCACATGCCGAGCAGTCCGCAGACGAGGAACGCGGCGCCGGTGCCGACGGCCTGCCGCACTCCGGCGGCCCGCCAGGCCACGAGGGCGGCCAGGCCGGTCACTCCGGCCCAGCCGGCCGCGAGGAGCAGCAGATAGACGGCGCGTACGGACAGGACGACGGCGTTGCTGACGTAGCCGAAGAAGTACAGGAACAGCGGGTGGCTGTCCCGGTTGTCGATGATCCAGTCGCCGGCTCTGCCGAGCGGTCCGGTCAGGTCGACGGTCAGGGCGTGCGGCCAACTGCCGCCGGACCAGCGGGCGACGGCGAGGGGAACGAACACCGCCGCGAGGACGGCGAGCAGCACGAGTTTGCCGACGGCGGGGTGCCGCAGGCGGGCGGGCAGGACGGTACGGGGAGCGGACGCGGTGACTGCGGCCATCACACCGCCTCCTTCCGCGGGCCTGCCCCGGCACGTGGGTCCGATCCGGCGCTCCGGTCCGATCCCGTACCCAGGTCCGCTCCCGTACCCAGGTCCGCTCCGGCGACGACGGCGATCAGCCGCTCGTGGTCGACGACGCCGAGGCAGCGGCCGTCGTGGACGACGCAGGCGGCGCGGCCGGTACGGGCGACGGTCTTGATCGCGTCGGCGACCACCGTGTCGGGGGCGAGCGCGCCGGGATGGTCCGGGCCGCCGCAGTCCCCGGCCCGCATGGCCGTGCGGACCGTCATGACCTGCTCGCGGGGCACGTCGCGGACGAACTCGCGGACGTAGGCGTCGGCCGGGGAGCCGACGATCTCCTCGGGGGTGCCGAGCTGGACGATCCGGCCGTCGCGCATCAGGGCGATGCGGTCGCCGAGGCGCAGTGCCTCGGTCAGGTCGTGGGTGATGAAGACCATCGTGCGGCCCTCCTCGCGGTGCAGCCGGACGACCTCCTCCTGCATGTCGCGCCGGATCATCGGGTCGAGCGCGCTGAACGGCTCGTCGAAGAGCAGGACCTCGGGGTCGACGGCGAGCGCGCGGGCCAGCCCGACGCGCTGCTGCTGACCGCCGGACAACTCGCCCGGCTTGCGCTGTTCCAGGCCCTCCAGACCGACCTTGGCGACGACCTCGGCAGCCCTCGCCCGGCGTTCCTCGCGCGGGACGCCCTGGATCTCCAGGCCGTAGGCGACGTTGTCGAGGACCGTGCGGTGCGGCAGCAGGCCGAAGTGCTGGAAGACCATGGCGGCGCGGTGGCGGCGCAGTTCGCGCAGCCGGCCCTTGTCCATGGCGAGGACGTCCTCGCCGTCCATCGCGAGGCTGCCCGAGGTGGGTTCGATCAACCGGGTGAGACAGCGCACCAGGGTGGACTTGCCCGAACCGGACAGGCCCATGACGACGAAGACCTCCCCCTTGCGCACATCGAAGCCGACGTCCCGGACGGCGGCGGTGCAGCCGGTGGCGGCAGCCAGCTCGGCGGCGTCGAGGGAAGCGAGTTCGGGGTCGTGGGGGACGCGGTCGGCCTTCGGGCCGAACACCTTCCACAGGCCGCGTACGGAGAAGACGGGGCCGGCCGTGTCGGTCGCGCCCGGGGCGCCGACAGGCGTGTTCATCGCGCTCGGGGTACCGGTGGACGTGTTCATCGCGCGTCACCTCCGATGAGGTCGGCGGCCTTCTCGCCGACCATGAGCACCCCGACCATGGGGTTCACGGCGGGCATGGCCGGGAACACGGAGGCGTCGGCGACGCGGATGCCGTCGAGGCCACGGACGCGCAGTTCGGGGTCCACCACGGCGAGTTCGTCCAAGAGGCCACCCATCCGGCAGGTGCCCGCCGGGTGGTACACGGTGTGCGCGACCTGGCGCGCGTACGCGCTCAGTTCCTCGTCGCCGGTGACGTCGGGTCCGGGGCACACCTCGCGCTTGAGCCAGCCGGCGAGCGGCTCGGCCGCGGCGATCTCACGGGCGATCCTGATGCCGTCGACGAGGGTGCGGCCGTCGTAGTCGTCCTCGTCCGTGAAGTACCGGAAGTCCAGGGCGGGTTTGACGGTCGGGTCGGCGCTGGTGAGGTAAAGACGGCCGCGGCTGCGTGGCTTGGGGATGTTGGGGGTCATCGAGACGCCGTGCGCCGGGCGTTCGTAGCCGATGCGCTCCGGGTTGTCCGTGAAGGGGATCTGGTAGAAGTGGAACATCAGGTCGGGACCCGGCTGTTCGGGGTCGCGGCGCACGAACAGGCCCGCGTCGGAGTCCATCGCCGAGTTCTCCGGGATCGGCCCGTTCGTCTCCCAGACGATCACCGACTCGGGGTGGTCGAGCAGGTTCTCGCCGACGCCCGGCAGATCGTGCACGACGGGGATGTCCAGCTCCTCCAGGTCACCGGCGGGCCCGATGCCGGAGTGCAGCAGCAGCCGCGGCGAGTCGACGGCGCCCGCGCACAGCAGGATCTCGTGGCGCGCGCGGACGAGGACGTCCTCGTCGTCCTTCGTGCGGACGTGCACGCCCGTGACCCGCTTTCCGTCCAGTTCCAGCTTGTACGC
This sequence comes from Streptomyces sp. NPDC059371, assembly GCF_042751995.1. Lineage (NCBI taxonomy): Bacteria > Bacillati > Actinomycetota > Actinomycetes > Kitasatosporales > Streptomycetaceae > Streptomyces > Streptomyces sp. NPDC059371. The sequence continues at coordinate 61,304 of NZ_JBHYXD010000036.1, forward strand.
CCATGTCTCCAGCAGGAGCGTCAGGTTGGGCCGCTCGTCCATCACGGGGTGCAGGTACGCCACCGAGGCGCTCGACCGCTTGTTGTCCTCCGGGTGGTAGGCGAGGTCGAAGAAGCCGGCGCCCTCGGTGAACGGCTGCCGGTTGAAGCCCTCGACCAGCGGCACGCCGAGGGCGGAGCGGGCGGCGTCCACGAAGTCCCGCGCGATGGCGTTCCGGTCCTTCGCGTCGACCGGGACGATGTTGTTCAGAAGCCGCGTGTAGTACGCCTCCATCGGCGCCGCGCCCCAGCCCTTGGCACCGGCCGCCTCCCACTCGTCCCAGTCGGACGGCAGCGGCTTGAACGCGATCAGCGTGTTGTGCGACGAACACCCGCCGAGCACGCGGGCGCGGCTGTGCCGGATGTGCGAGTTGCCGCGCGGCTGTTCGGTGGTCGGGTAGTCGTAGTCGAGCTCCCCGCCGAGCAGGCCCATCCAGCGGCGCAGGGTGAGGACGTCGTCACGTCCTACGTCGCTGGGGCCGCCCTCGATGACGGCGACGCTGACATCCGGGTTCTCGGTGAGGCGGGACGCGATCACGGAGCCCGCTGTGCCGCCGCCGATGACGACGTAGTCGTACGTGTTCTCGTGCTGGGACATGAAGGGGTGCTCCCAAGTGCTGTGAAAGGTGGGGGGACGCCGGAGCCGGCGCGCGAACCGACGTGCCGACGGACCGGCGAACCGGGCAACCGGGCAACCGGGCAACCGACGGGCTGATGCCTGCTGGCTGCCTGCTGGCTGCCTGCTGCCTGCTGGCTACCTGCTGCCTGCTGCCTGCTGCCTGCTGCCTGCTGCCTGCTGCTGGCAGCCGAAGTCAGCCGGCTACCGGCAGCCGGAGTCAGCCCGAGTCAGCCGGCGAACCAACGGACGGGCGTCGGCGCGAGGTTCTGGTAGACGTGCTTGGTCTCGCGGTACTCGGCGAGCCCGGCCGGGCCGAGTTCGCGCCCGACGCCGCTCTTGCCGAAGCCGCCCCACTCCGCCTGCGGGAGGTAGGGGTGGAAGTCGTTGATCCAGACGGTGCCGTGGCGCAGCCGCCCCGCGACACGGCGGGCGCGGCCGGCGTCGGCGGTCCAGACGGCGCCCGCGAGGCCGTACTCGGTGTCGTTGGCGAGCGCGACGGCCTCGTCCTCGGTGGTGAACGTCTCCACGGTCAGGACGGGCCCGAAGACCTCCTCGCGGACGACCCGCATCCCGCGGTGGCACTGGTCGAGCACGGTCGGCTCGTAGAAGAAGCCGCCGACGGGCCGGACTTCGGACGGCTCGGGCCGCTTGCCCCCGGACCGCAGCACGGCGCCCTCGGCCAGCGCGGAGGCGACATACGCCTCGGTCTTCTCGCGCTGCTGCGCGGAGACGAGCGGGCCGCACTCGACACCGTCCTCGGTGCCGCGCCCGAGCCGGATCGCACCGGCCCTGCGGGCGAGTTCGGCGACGAAGCGCTCGCGCAGCGACTCCTCGACGATGAGCCGGGAGCCGGCCGAGCACACCTGGCCACTGTGGATGAAGGCGGCGTTGAGGGCCTGATCGACGGCGGTGTCGAAGCCCTCCTCGGTGGCACAGGCGTCGGCGAAGACGACGTTGGGGTTCTTGCCGCCGAGTTCGAGGGCAACCTTCTTGACGGTGTCGGCGGCGGCGCGCGCCACCTTCGTGCCGCTGACCAGGCCGCCGGTGAAGGAGACGAGGTCGACGTCGGGGTGTTCGGCGAGGCGGGCGCCGACGGTGTGTCCGGGGCCGGTGACGAGTCCCGCGACACCGTCGGGGAGGCCGGCCTCGGCCAGCAGCCGGAGCAGGGCGACGGTCGTCAGCGGGGTGATCTCGCTCGGCTTGACCACGAAGGTGTTGCCGGCGGCGAGAGCCGGGGCGATCTTCCAACTGGCCTGCAGCAACGGATAGTTCCAGGGCGCGATCAGCGCGCACACGCCCACGGGCTCGTGCACGACGACACTGTGGACGTCGGCCGAGCCGGCGTCCACCACACGCCCGCCGCCCTCCCCCACCACGAGGTCGGCGAAGTAGCGGAAGGCGTCGGCGACACAGTCGATGTCGATGCGCCCTTCCTCCACCGTCTTGCCCGCGTCCCGGCTTTCGAGCAGGCCGAGTTCCTCGCGGTCACGGACGAGGAGGTCGGCGACGCGGCGCAGCAGCGCCGCGCGCTCGGTGACGGGGGTGTGCGGCCAGGGCCCCTCGTCGAAGGCGCTACGCGCGGCGGCGACCGCGAGGTCCGCGTCCTTCTCGTCGCCTTCCGCGACCACGGCGAACGGCTCGGCATCGGCGGGGTCGAGGATCTCGCGCGTCGCGCCGGAGAGCGCCGCGCGCCACTCGCCGCCCACGTGGATGGTCTGTTCTGCCTGCTGTCCTGCCTGCTGCCCTGCCTGCTGTCCTGCCATGGTCGGTGTTGCCTTCCGTTCCTGTTCGATCCCCCTGCGTCACGCGGGTGTCGCCCCCGTGAGCTGTGAGCACCTGCCCCTCGGCCCCGGCCACATGCGCGATCGGGTACCGGAAGTGCGCCGGGTCACTGAAAAACCAAACGAAAAGCGACAAATCAGTCGACGGGCAGCGATGGACAGCCTCTATCCCTTTGACTAAAGTCAAAGAAAAAGGGGCGCGATTCCGACGGAGCCGAACCGAGAGCCGAAGGACGGTGGAGCCAGTGCCGACGAACGAAGAACGGAAGGTCCTCGTGCGGGCGGACGAAGCGCCGACGGTCCCCGTGCGGGCGGAGCAGGTGACGGCGCTGCGGCGGTTCAACCGCTACTTCACGCGGCGCATCGGAGCCCTCGACGACCACTACCTCGGCCAGGACCGCCCGCTCGGCGAGGCCCGGCTGCTGTTCGAGATCGGTCCGTCGGGAGCCTCCCTGCGCGAACTGCGGGCCCGACTGGGCCTGGACGCCGGGTACTTGAGCCGGATGGTGCGGGCCCTGGAGAGGCAGGACCTCGTCCGGGTGAGCGTCCATCCAAGGGACAGCAGACTGCGGGTCGCCGACCTCACGGCCGCCGGACAGGCCGAGATCAAGGAGCAGAACCGGCTGGCCGACGCGCTGGCCGCGGGACTGCTCAGCGGTCTCGACGCCCGGCGGCGGGCGGAACTGGCCAAAGCCCTGGACACGGCGCACCGGCTGCTCCGGCTCGCCGCGATCACCGTCGAGACGGTCGACGGCGCCTTCCCCGACGCCCGCGCCTGCCTCGACGCGTACGCGGCCGACATCGACGCACGATTCCCCGAGGGCTTCGACCCCGCCACCCTCGTCCGCCCCCACGAGGTGTCGGGCAACGCGGGCGCCTTCATCGTGGCTTACGAGGAGGGCCGCCCCGTGGGCTGCGGCGCGCTGCGCCGTCTCGGTCCCCGGGAGGGCGAGATCCGCCATGTGTGGGTGGACCCCGGGGCCCGTCGGCTCGGACTCGGACGCCGCCTCCTCGACGGGCTCGAACAGCGGGCCGCGGAGCGCGGGTTCACCGTCGTACGACTCGACACGCACGCCGCGCTCGTCGAGGCCCAGGAGATGTACCGGGCGTGCGGATACATCGAGATCCCGCGCTACGACGACAACGTGTACGCGGCGCACTGGTTCGAGAAGCGACTCCGCGCCGCTGGCACGCGGCAACCGCCCCCGCGGTAGGGGCGGTTACGACCTCAGGTGCCGTTCGCGCAGTTGAACCCGGTGGGGCAGAAGGAGTTCACGGCCGTCGTGAGCTGCTCGGTCATGTCCGTGCCCGGCGGCGAGTACACGATGATGGCGTACGGCGTGCCGTCGGCGGCCTGGAAACGATGATCGACGGTCTGGGTCGGCCCGTACTGCTTGCTGTCGTAGCGGTAACTGAACTGCGTCCAGTCGGTGCCGGTCTGCCGGTCCAGGTACTGGTAGCCCCGGAACCCCTCCGCGATGGACTGGGCCTGCGCCGAGGACTCCGTCACGGAGACCTCTTTGACCTGGAACACCATGAGCCTGCGATTGCCGCCGGGTGCCGTGTAGGTGACGACGGGCGCCAGCTTGCCCTGCGCCTCCTCGCGCGCCCAGCCGTTCGGCACGTCCACGGTGTAGCCGAGCGGATCGACGGAACGGCTGTAACCGGGAGCCGGCGCAGGGGCGGTGGTCACGGCCGGGGCGGTGTACGTGCCCTCCCCGCCCGAGCTGTTCGAGGTGCCCGGGGCCGCGCCGGGCTGAGACGGCGTGACGCTGACCGAGGGACCGGAGGAGTGCGCCTCCGGATGCTTTGCCGAGTCACCCCGGGTCACCGCCCACAGTCCGCCGCCCACACCGCCCGCCAGGACGGCCACGGCCACGATGACCAGAAGGAGCCGCCGCGCGTCACCGGAGCCGCCCGGCCGTCCACCACCCGGAGGCGGCACGACGCCACCCGGCCAGGTCTGCGGCTGTGACTGCTGGTGCGACCAGGCCGCCTGGGCCTGCTGCTGGGAGTGGGCCCATTGCTGCTGCTGTTGCGGCGGCTGGGGTGGCTGCGGCGGCGCGGAGCCCGCGGGCGGATAGACCTCGGGCCTCAGCGGACCCGCCTGAGTCGCCGCCGCCCACCACTGCTGATCCCCGGCCGGCGGCACCCCGCCGGCGTCCACGCCGTCCTGAACCCCACCGTTCGTCGGACCCGTACCGTCGTCGACCCACTGCCGACGTTCCGCGTCCCATCGCTGCGCCATCCCGCCACCCCCCGCTCCGTAACGACGATAGTGAGGATTCCGCCATCAGCACCCACTTTTATGGCGACAAAGCACATACGTTCGCTACGTACTTTCCGTACGCTCAACGCCCTCCGCATGACGACGGACACCGCACGAGGCCCCGCCCCCGAACACAGCGATGCCCGGGTGGTGATGACCACCCGGGCAAAGCCACGCACTACGTCGGATGAGACCGGTCGAATGAGACCGGTCGGATCAGACCGCCCGAAACCAGACCGCTCGGGATCAGACCGCTGGGGATCAGATCAGGCCGAGAGAGCGAACGGCCTCGCGCTCCTCCTCGAGCTCCTTGACGGAGGCGTCGATGCGGGCGCGGGAGAACTCGTTGATGTCCAGGCCCTGGACGATCTCGTACCGGCCGTCCTTCGTGGTGACGGGGAAGGAGGAGATGAGGCCCTCCGGCACACCGTACGAACCGTCGGACGGGATACCCATGGAGGTCCAGTCACCCTCGGCGGTGCCGTTGACCCAGGTGTGGACGTGGTCGATGGCGGCGTTGGCGGCCGAGGCGGCCGAGGACGCGCCACGGGCCTCGATGATCGCCGCACCACGCTTGGCGACGGTCGGGATGAACTCCTCCGCCAGCCACTTCTCGTCGTTGACGACCTCGGCGGCGTTCTTGCCGGCGACCGACGCGTGGAAGATGTCGGGGTACTGGGTGGCCGAGTGGTTGCCCCAGATGGTCAGACGCTTGATGTCGGCGACCGTGGTGCCCGTCTTCTTCGCGAGCTGGGTCAGCGCGCGGTTGTGGTCCAGACGGGTCATGGCGGTGAAGCGCTCGGCGGGTACGTCCGGAGCGGCGGCCTGGGCGATCAGCGCGTTGGTGTTCGCAGGGTTGCCGACGACCAGGATCTTGACGTCGTCCGCGGCGTTGTCGTTGATCGCCTTGCCCTGCGGCTTGAAGATGCCACCGTTGGCCGAGAGCAGGTCGCCGCGCTCCATGCCCTTGGTACGGGGGCGGGCGCCGACGAGCAGACCGACGTTGGTGCCGTCGAAGGCGACGTTCGGGTCGTCCGTGATGTCGATGCCCTGAAGAAGCGGGAAGGCGCAGTCGTCGAGCTCCATCGCGGTGCCCTCGGCGGCCTTCAGCGCCGGCGTGATCTCCAGGAGGCGCAGCTTGACCGGCACGTCCGCGCCGAGCAACTGGCCGGAGGCGATGCGGAAGAGGAGGGCGTAACCGATCTGGCCGGCCGCGCCGGTGACGGTGACGTTCACGGGAGTGCGAGTCATGGCGTTCTCCGTATGACAGCAGGCGGTGGGGCGTCCCTGCCCCGGGTGCAGGATCGTCCCCTGCAACCACCGCAATGATCGATCAAGTGTCCCGATGATCGATCTCTCGGCGTCAAGAGAGATCCGCCGCCAGGCTATCGCGCATCCGGGACGCCGGACGTCAGGGTCCGTGTGGCCCACCCCACAGATGGCCCGCGGATCCCCCGGGCAGGCGGTCGCCGGGCTCGGGAGAGGGTGAACTCGGCGACCGCCAAAGGGGTTACCAGACACTCCGGGAAGGGATCTCCCCCCTTCCCGACAGCTCCGGATCCCGTGGGGGTAGGGTCCGCCTGCCCCCTCAGAACCATCTCAATCCCCCAAACCCAAAGTTTTCTCCGGGCCTCCACAGCCTTCTTTCGCCCCCTCCGCCCCAACCCCCGCTCCTCAAACGCCGGAAAACGCCGGAGGGCTGGATTTTCGGGCCGGGGCTGAACTTCGCGGCCGGGGATGAAAGCTTTCCCCGGCCGGGGCTGAAGCTTCGCCGGCCGGGGCTGAAATGCGGACCGGCCACCACGACGCACCCGCAGTCGGCCACGCACCGTCGGGGACGTGCCGGTACATCGATGCCCGTCGCCACCGACGCCCACCCCTCACCCAACGGCGACGGGCTGATGCACCGGCACGGCCCCGACCCACCCACCGGACGCTAGGCCGTGCACCCCGCCTGCCCCGACCCCAGCGTCACGCATGCCCTCACATCACCGGCGTCCTTCACGGCGACCATCGGCGTGTACGTATCGACGTCCGTGCCCACCACGGCGGTCTGCTTCGCAGAGGCCGAGGCCGAGGCCGAGCCCCCGCCCCCCGCCGACACCTCGACCCGGTCCCCCACCCCGGCCCGCGTGACCCGAGCCCAAGCCGCCCCGCACGTCTCGCTGTACCGGACCTCCACCAGCGCGCCCCCCACCGTCACGCTGGTCGCCGTTGTGGCGAACCGCCCGCCGCAGCCCATGGTCTCGGGGTCCTTACCGGCACAGGAGGCCCCCCTGCATTTGACCCCAGGCGGCAGATCGAGCCGAGGACTCGCGGAGACCACCGGAGTCTTCGGCGTACCGGCCACGTCCTGCTCGCCCCCGCCCCGGGTGAAATAGACAACGGCCGCGACAAGGACCAGGACACCCACGACACCGGCGACAGGTAGCACCGGCCCCCGCTTCCGCCGCGCAACCCCCTCCCGCGAGCCGACACCGACACCAGCACCAGCACCAGCACCAGCACCAGCAGGCCGCGCATCCTCGGGCTCCGTCCCGAACATCTCCGATCGGCTCCAGGTCCGTTCGGCCAGCTCCCACATCGTCACCAGATGCACGGGACTGGCCCCGGTCACCTCGGCCAGCGCGACAACCGCTCCCTTGGGCGCGAGCAGCCCGGCGGACAGGTAGCGCTCCCAGGACGCCTTGCTGTACCCCGTACGGTCGGCCACGGCCGCGATGCCCAGCCCGCTCCGGTCGACGAGCAGCCGAAGCTGTCCGACGAACTCGGCGACCCGCGGATCGAGTTCGTTCGGCAAAGCCTTCCAGCGCGGCATTCTGTCCCCCAACTTCCCCTGGTGGGACCAGTGTTCCACCCGCCGACCGCCGACCACCGACCGGAGTTGAACGATTGCCGTCATACGACCCGCACACCGTGCCGGAATGGTCACTTCCGTGCCACAGGGGGCCGAGAGCTGTTGAACAGCGCGTTCCCGTGCACAAGGGTTGACCCCGGGCGGAACAACCGCCCGAGCGCGGCCCGTCCTTGACTCGGGGGAGAGGACGGGCCGTCGTCATTCCCGGGAACGACAGGGCCCGCCCTCTCCGGAAGAGAGGACGGGCGACCGGTAGGCAGAGGCGGGCCGGCAAGCGCGTGCGTGCCGGCCGCGGTTCAGCGGACCGTGAAGTGCAAGGTGTCGTCGAGGAACGGGATCACCAGCACCGGGTTGGGCTGGACCATCAGCGCGAGCAGCACGATGGCGACGCCCAGGACGCTGTAGGTGACCATGTCCGTGAAGCGGGAGCGGACCGCGAGCATGCCGACGCTGGGCAGCATCCATCGCATCACGGCCCCCGCGAGCAGCGCGGCGCCGATCAGGATCGTGCCGACGCGGAACACGTCGAGCGCGGTGAGCAGCAGGCCGAGCGCGACGGCGGACAGCACGGTGAGGATGGGCCACTGACGCGCGGGCGCCGGGGCGTCTCCGGGCGCGGCCCGGCCACCGCCCTCGGGCCGAGCCGTGTCCCGCGTGAACAGCGGGAAGCGCCGTGTGGTGCGCCGCGGCTCGCCCTGGGCATCGGGAGCACTGATGGCGTCCCGAACGGTCACTTCCTCACCCTCAGGCCGCCCTGAAGCCTCAGCCTCGGACACAGCCCCGGACTCAGCCTCAGCCTCAACCCCGCCCTCAGCCTCAGCCCGAACCCCGGTCTCCACCCCAGCAGAGCCCCCGGCCCCACCCGCGGACACAGCCCCACCCGCGGACACAGCCCCAGCCTCGCGCACAGCCTCGGTCTCGGACACAACCCCACCCGCGGACGCAGCCTCGGCCTCGGACGCAGCCCCAGCCTCGGGCACAACCCCGCCCGCAGACACAGCCTCGTCCCCGGACACAGCCCTGTCCTCGGACACAGCCCCGGCCTTGGACACAGCCCCGGCCTCGGTCTTCACCCCGGCTCCGATCTCAGCCTCCTCAGCGGCCCCGGCCAGGGCCCCGGCAGCGGCCCCCCGGCCGGCACGCCCCGCGCCGGCCCCGGACTCATGGGTGTTGCCGTCAGCCGACACTTCGCTCCGCCGCTTCCACCACGTTGACGAGAAGCTGGGCCCGCGTCATCGGGCCGACACCGCCCGGGTTCGGGGAGATCCAGGCGGCGACCTCGGCGACGTCCGGGTGGACGTCGCCGACGATCTTGCCCTCGGCGCTGCGCGAGACACCGACGTCGAGGACGGCGGCGCCCGGCTTCACGTCCTCGGCCCGGATGAGATGGGCGGAGCCGGCGGCGGCGACGATGATGTCGGCTCGCTTGAGGTGCGCGGAGAGATCACGGGTGCCGGTGTGGCACTGGGTGACCGTGGCGTTCTCGCTGCGCCGCGTCAGCAGCAGCGGCATCGGCCGGCCGATGGTCACACCGCGGCCGACGACCACGACCTCGGCACCCTTGATCTCCACGCCGTAGCGGCGCAGGAGCGTGAGGACGCCGTTGGGGGTGCAGGGCAGCGGGGCGGGCTCGTTCAGGACGAGACGCCCGAGGTTCATCGGGTGCAGGCCGTCCGCGTCCTTGTCCGGGTCCATCAGTTCCAGGATGCGGTTCTCGTCGATGCCCTTGGGGAGCGGCAGCTGGACGATGTAGCCGGTGCAGGCAGGGTCCTCGTTCAGCTCGCGGACCACCGCCTCGATCTCTTCCTGCGTGGCGGTCGCGGGCAGTTCGCGCTGGATGGAGGCGATGCCGACCTGGGCGCAGTCGCGGTGCTTGCCGGCGACGTACTTCTGGCTTCCGGGATCGTCCCCGACCAGGACCGTCCCGAGGCCGGGCGTGACGCCCTTCTCCTTCAGGGCCGCCACGCGGACGGTCAGGTCGGACTTGATCGCGGCTGCGGTGGCCTTGCCATCGAGAATCTGGGCGGTCATGGCCCCATCCTCCCGGATGACGCGGTCAAGGTTCCAATCCGGGGCCGCCCCGCCCCCCACAACGGCCTTCCCCCGGCCTCCCGGCCACCCTGCGACAGCCGCAGAGCGCCCGATTCACCCGTATCCGGCCATGATCGCCGATGTTGCACTTGCACAACACATAGGGAAGTTCGCTGGACAAGTAAGAGTCTGCTAAAGAACGATGAGCACACACAGTGTCGCGGGCAGTACCGGGGGGACGGACCGCTCTGTAGAAATTCCTCCGAACCGTGCCGCGCGTAGTCCCCGCAAGAGGCAACGGAGGAAACCCGCCATGAGTTTCGGCGACCCGAACAACCCCTACGGCCCGCCGCCGCAGCAGCCTCCCGCCGCCCCGCCGGGTGCCCCCGGCTACGGGTACCCGCAGGCCCCGCCGAACGTCCCCCCGCAGGGCTACGGCTACCCGCAGCAGCCGGCGTACCCCGGCTACCCGGGCGGCAACATGATGCCGCAGACCATGCCGGGCCTGATGACGACAGCCCGTGTCCTGCTCTACATCGTGGCGGCCGTCCAGATCCTGATCGGCATCTTCGCCATCTTCGGCGCCGCGACCATCAACGACGCGTCCAACGCGGGCGAGGACACCTTCGGCAACAACGGCCTGTCCGACCTCGGCCACGACTCCGCCGGCATCATCCTCGTGATCGCGCTGCTCTTCCTCGCCCTCGCGGGTCTTTCGATCACGCTGGGGGTCAAGTTCACCAGAGGCGGGCAGGGCATCCGGATCACCACCATGGTCTACGGGATCCTGGGCTCCCTGTTCGGCGTCCTCGTCCTGATCTCCGCGGCGAACGCCAACTCCTCCGCCGCGCTGGTCTGGGCGCTGCTGTGGATCGGCTTCGGCGGCGTGATGGCGGCGGCGATGATCGCGCCGTCCGGCGTCGCGTGGTTCAACCGCCCCCGCTACTGAAGGTCGGGTACGACCGAGTACTGAAGGTCCGGTACGCACTGAGGGCCGTGTCCCACCCCTGACCGGGGGGACACGGCCCTCGCGTCTTCCACGCGATCAACGGGATCAGTGGAAGAAGTGCCGCGTCCCGGTGAAGTACATCGTGATGCCGGCCTTCTTCGCGGCCTCCACGACCAGCTCGTCGCGGACGGAGCCGCCGGGCTGGACCACGGCCTTGACGCCCGCGTCGGCGAGGATCTCCAGGCCGTCGGGGAACGGGAAGAACGCGTCCGAGGCGGCGTAAGAACCGCGGGCGCGCTCGGCTCCGGCCCGCTCGACCGCGAGCTTCGCGGAGTCGACACGGTTGACCTGGCCCATGCCGACGCCGACCGAGGCGCCGTCCTTGGCGAGCAGGATCGCGTTGGACTTCACGGCACGGCAGGCACGCCACGCGAAGGCCAGCTCGTCGAGCTCGCCCTCGCTCAGGGCGTCACCGGTCGCCAGGGTCCAGCTCGCCGGGTTGTCGCCGGGGGCCTGGAGCCGGTCGGTGACCTGGAGGAGCGCGCCGCCGTCGACGGGCTTGATCTCGACGGGGGCGGCCGGGGCGTTGTGTGCGCGCAGCACACGGATGTTCTTCTTCTTGGCGAGGGCTTCGAGGGCGCCGTCCTCGTACTCGGGCGCGACGATGACCTCGGTGAAGATCTCCGCGACCTGCTCGGCCATCTCCTTGGTGACCGGGCGGTTGACCGCGATCACGCCGCCGAACGCGGACAGCGGGTCACAGGCGTGCGCCTTGCGGTGCGCCTCGGCGACGTTCGACGCGACGGCGATCCCGCACGGGTTGGCGTGCTTGATGATCGCGACGCAGGGGTCCTCGTGGTCGTACGCGGCACGGCGCGCGGCGTCCGTGTCCGTGTAGTTGTTGTACGACATCTCCTTGCCGTGGAGCTGCTCGGCCTCGGCGAGGCCGCCCGTGCCGGAGGTGTAGAGGGCGGCGGGCTGGTGCGGGTTCTCGCCGTAGCGGAGGGTGTGCGCGCGCTCCCAGGTGGCACCGAGGAAGTCGGGGAACCGCGAGTCGTCGACCGGCGCGTAGTCGGAGGCGAACCAGGAGGCGACGGCGACGTCGTACGCGGCCGTGTGCTGGAAGGCCTCGGCGGCGAGCCGCTTGCGGGTGCGCAGGTCGAAGCCGCCGCTCTGGACGGCGGTGAGGACGTCGCCGTAACGGCCGGGGCTGGTGACGACGGCGACCGAGGGGTGGTTCTTGGCCGCCGCGCGGACCATCGAGGGGCCGCCGATGTCGATCTGCTCGACGCACTCGTCGGGGCTCGCCCCGGACGCGACGGTCTCCCGGAACGGGTAGAGGTTGACGACGACGAGGTCGAACGGCTCGACGCCGAGCTCGGCGAGCTGCTGCCGGTGGCTCTCGAGACGCAGGTCGGCGAGGATCCCGGCGTGGACCTTGGGGTGCAGGGTCTTGACCCGGCCGTCCAGGCACTCGGGGAAGCCGGTCAGCTCCTCCACCTTAGTGACGGGCACCCCGGCCGCGGCGATCTTCGCGGCGGTGGACCCGGTGGAGACGAGCTCGACACCGGCGGCGTGCAGCCCACGCGCCAGCTCCTCAAGGCCGGTCTTGTCGTACACGCTGACGAGCGCGCGCCGGATCACCCGCTTGGTGCCCTCGGTGCTCTCGGCCGTGGCTGTGCTGTCGGCGGTCACTGGATAACTACCTTTCGTCCCTCAATGCGATAGCCGTGGCGGGCGAGCCGCCCCACGACATCGACGAGCAGTCTTCGCTCGACTTCCTTGATGCGCTCGTGCAGAGCGCTCTCGTCGTCCTCGTTGCGGACCTCGACCACGCCCTGGGCGATGATCGGTCCGGTGTCGACGCCGTCGTCGACGAAGTGGACGGTGCAGCCGGTGACCCGGGCTCCGTACGCGAGCGCGTCACGGACGCCGTGGGCGCCGGGAAAACTGGGCAGCAGCGCGGGGTGCGTGTTGACGAACCGTCCGCCGAAACGGGCGAGGAATTCCTTCCCCACGATCTTCATGAACCCGGCGGACACGACGAGATCGGGCTCGTACGCCGCGGTCGCCTCGGCGAGCGCCCGGTCCCAGTCGTCCCGGCCGGCGTGGTCCTTGACCTTGCACACGAAGGTCGGGAGCCCGGCCCGCTCGGCCCGAGCCAGCCCCTCGATGCCGTCCCGGTCGGCACCGACGGCCACGATCTCGGCCCCGTAGGCCGCCGCGCCCGCCTCCGCGACGGCGTCGAGCAGTGCCTGCAGATTCGTACCTGATCCGGAGACCAGCACGACGAGGCGCTTGGTCTTGGCCACGAGGGGGCCCTTTCTCGGGGGAGCGTTTGTATGGTCGTACGAATGCTTCGCGCCCCGGGATACGGGGAAGTCTACGAAGCGGCCGACCGTCAGCAACGATACCGGCACACCGGGCGGCCCCCACGGGACGGGGGCGAGGCCGGAAGGTAGCGTCTGGGGAGGATCCACCCGGGAACGCCTCCGGCACGGGGAACGCCCCGTGTGCGCGGGACGTTGACCTGGGACGAGAACGAACGTCCGGGGCATGACCCCGGCACCACCCGCGGCACGGGTTCCGGAGACATCCGGAACACGCGTCCGGGGCACGAAACTCGGGACGCGAGTCCGGAGTGCGAAGCTCGGGGCGTGAGTCCGGGGCGGACCGGCCCGAGGCTTCAGCCCGGGAGGACCGGCCCGGGGCGCACGTCGCGAGCGCGACGTTGTGTGGACCCACCGCCTGCCAGAACCACCAAGGGGAAGACGCTCACCTGATGCCGGACCGCAGTCTCCGACTCCCTCCGCTCCTGCTGCGCGAGCGGCGCTCTTCGTCCACCCCGCCGAGGCCGGGCGAGGACGGCTCCACCGGCGGGCCCGGCTCCGCGGACGGGAACGGCGGCGGCTCTGCGGGCGGAAGCGGCGGCCCCTCGGGCGAACGCGAACCCGACGCGCCCGGCACTCCCCCGTCCGGCCAGGCCTCCGGCGAGGAGGACAACCCGTTCGCGCCGCCGCCGGAGGGAACACCCGACCGGCCCTGGCAGCCGCGCCGGCACGGACAGGACTCCGGCGGGAACGACGGGGACGGACAGCAGGGCTCCGGGCACTCGCCCTGGGGCAGCCAGTGGAGCGACCGGCAGCCCGGCGCCTCCAGCGGTGGCGGTTTCGGCGACCGGCCGGGCGCCCCGCAGGGGCAGGGCGGTCCCGAAGGCGGTCCCGGCGGGACACCCGGCGGAGGCATGCGCTGGGATCCCACGGACCCGGCCCAACGCCGCGCCCGATACGCACTGCTCTCCGGCATGTGGGCGTTCTTCTTCGTCCTCTTCGGCTGGCCGTACGTGGCGCTGCTGCTCGGCGCGCTCGCCCTGTACTGGGGCAGCAGCGCGCTGCGGTCCAGGTCGCGTACGCCGGACCCCGACGCCCCGGCCCCCGATCCGAACGTCCGCCCGCAGCTGACCGCCGCGGTGAGCGGCATCGTCACCGCGTCGCTGGCCATCGTGCTGGTCGCCGGGGTCTTCACCGCCCACCTCGTCTACAGCGACTACTACTCCTGCGCGAACGACGCCCTGACGACCGCCGCGAAGAAGTCCTGCAACGACCTCCTCCCGAAGGACCTGCGCGGCATCCTGGGCACCCGCGACTGACGACGGCGGCCTCCCCAGGTCAACAGGCCTCCCCAGGTCAGCCCGCCGTCCCGGATCAGCAGGGCCGCTCCAGGTCAGCGGGGCGAGCCGCTTCCCGGGGTGTCCGAGGCGGGGTCCTGGGGCGCGCCGTCGGTTCGGGGCCACTGCCTCTCCGGGCTGCCGGAGAGGTCCCCGTACTCCGGTCCGTTCCGGTGTTCCGGACCTCGCCGATTCCCGTCGTCCGCCGGGTCCCCGCGCCCTTCGGGGCTCTCCGGATCCTCCGGGTGTCCGGGGCCGTCAGCGTCCTCCGGCTCCGGCTCCGGAGGCCCGCCCGCCTTCTTCAGTGCCTCCCATCGGGTCTCCCTCGGCACTTCCCCGTGCCGGCCGCCCCCCGTGGGCTCCCCCGGCAGCGGGTCGTACGGCTCGAAGGGGTCGAAGGACTCGTACGGGTCGTACGCCTCGTACGGGTCGAAGCTCTCGACGACCGACGCCGGGACCGTGGGGTCCGCCTGGCCGGACATGGACGCCAGCCCCTGGTGCGGAACCGGCGTCGGCATCGCGAAGGTGCCCCCGCGCCCCGGCATCCAAGCACGCAGCCGCGGCCGCCACCACGAAGCCCGCCCGATCCCACGCGCGTCCCGGCGGACACCCGCGCCCCCGGCGGCCGCGCGCCCCCGCTCCCGCTCCCGCCATTCGGCCGCGCCCGCCGCGACGGGAATCCCGACGACCGCCGTCCACACCGCCGTCGCAGGCCCCACCTGCCACCACACCGGCCCGAAATGGGTCAGGGCGCGGACCCCGAGCGGCCCCCCGGCCAGCCCGGCGAGCACACCGAGCGCGAGGCCGCACCATCCGGCGGCGATCGAGACGGCGGCCACCGTCCGCCCGAGCGGCCAGGGTTCCTCCCGGCCCGTGGTTCCCCGCGCGGCCCCCGCCTTCACCGCGAACCACGCCACGGTCACCCCGGCGGCCAGCGGCACCAGCGCGCTCGGCCAGGGCGACGGCGCCCCGGACCCCGCCTGCGGCAGTGCCGCGAGCAGCGGAAGCGCGGGGAGCAGCTCGGCCGGCGCGTGCGCCCCCGAGACGGCCGCGGTCAGCGGACCGGCGACGTGCCCGGCGCTCAGGACGACTCCGGGACCGAGCCCGTAGGCCGCCCCCCACACGGCCGCGTTCGGCACCAGGACCAGACACAGCAGCAGGACGGCGAACCGGCCCGACCACCCCCCGGTGAGCTGCGTGAACGAGGCGTGGGCCGTGTCCCCGTGCCACACGAGCGACGCCGCCACGAGCAGGGCCCCGCCCACGACGAGCACCGCGATCCCGGCCGCGGCGGCCCGCGCCGCACCGCCGAGCACCCGGTCGTCGGCGGCGACGAGACGGCGTACGGCCGATACCGGGCGCCCCCCTGTCCGCGGACGCACCTTCGCGGCCCGCCGTCCCCGGAACGGGCCCGGCCCCCACGGCCGCCCGTGCGCCGTCCAGACCCCCGCTCCCGCGGCGATCACCGCGAGGAGCGGCAGGCAGACCGCCGCCCAGGCCCAGGAGGGACGCAGTGTCCCGCCCGACGCGTACGCCGCGGCGGCCCACCCGACGGACAGATAGCCGGCCACGACCCCGGCCCACGCCGTGCGGGGCGACGACTCCGACGTGACGTCGGCCGCCTCGCGTGCGGCCCGGTGCAGCAGCCACACCGGGAGGGCGAGCAGGAGCAGCGGTGTCACCCCCACCGGCATCGGCAGGCCGGAGAGCGTGTCGGTGCGGATCAGCTCCACCCCGTGCGCGAGCAGCCAGAGCCCGGCGGCGACGTGCAGCGCCCCGTCCGGCCCGCTGTCCGGGTAGGGCGAGCTGATCCACAGCACCACGACGAGGAGGGCGAACGCGGCGAGCCCGAGCCCCGCGGCGAGGGCGCCGCCCAGGAGGCTCGCGGCCAATCCGGGTGAACGGTCGCGCATCCGGGTGAGCAGGTGCGACAACGAGAGCCCGCGGTGGGTGATTTGGGTCACGGCTCCCATGCTCCCAACGACACGCGCTTTCTCGCCGTAACAGGCGATCCATGGATGTGTCGCTCAATATGCAGCTATGTACTTTTTCGCACGAAGGGGCATTCTGTGGAACCCGACCTGACACAGAGCCCCGCCACCCCGCTGCCGGCGCCCAAGGAGCGCCGCCGTCTGCGGGAGCGCCGGTCGCTGACCCAGACCGACGTGGCCACCCGGCTCGGCGTCAGCCGGTCGACGGTGCGCTCGTGGGAGACCGGCCGTTCGGCCCCGCGCGGCCGCGTGGGGGAGGAGTACGCGAGGCTGCTCATCGCCGATCCGTCCGCCGCCCGGCCGGAGGTGACCGTCCCTCAGGAGGTCATCAGCTCCGAACTGGTGGGCGCGGGGACGAGCCGCGAAGACCGGTCCGGTACGGGAAAGAAGCGTTCCGCCCGAGTCGGGGTACGGCCGGGCCGGAAGCGGGCCGAGGGGCGGCTCACCGAGGGGCTGCCCACCGAGGAGTGGCTCGCCGAGGACGCCCACGCCGGACTCTCGGAGCCTTCGCTGACGCCCGCTCAGGCCTTCGACGCGCTCTACGCGTTCTGCGCCCCCGCCCTCGTACGACAGACCTATCTGCTGACCGGGCGGCGCGAACTGGCCCGCGAGGCCGTGGAACGGGCGTTCCAGCAGGCCTGGTACCGCTGGCCCGAGGTGGCCGTGGACCGGGATCCGGCCGGGTGGGTGCGCGCCACGGCGTACGAGTACGCGCTCTCCCCCTGGCACCGGCTGCGCCCCCGCTACCGTCACCCGGAGGCACCACCCGCCGACGCGGCCGACCGTGCCCTGCTCGACGTACTTCTCGAACTGCCCCCGGTGTACCGACGCACCCTGCTGCTGTACGACGGCGTGGGGCTCGGGCTGCCGGAGACCGCGGCCGAGACGGAGGCGAGCACGCCCGCGGCGGCCAACCGGGTGCTGCACGCGCGCGAGGCCGTCGCCGAACGGCTGCCGGAGCTGGCGTCACCGGAGGACCTGCACCGGCGGCTCACCGAGCTCGCGAGCGCGGAGCGGCTGCGCGCGGCGAAGCCCCGCACGGTCCGCTGGTACGGCGAGCGGCGGGCCCAGCAGTGGACCCGGGCGGCCATCGCGTTCACGATTCTGCTGATCGGGGTGACCGCCCTGGCGCTGGGCACGGCTCCGGACCACTACGAGGAACCCCTCGCGCCGCCGGAGACCATCCGCGGCCTGCCGCCCAAGGCCGCCCCCGGGCCGCTGTCCGCGGCGGAGCTGAGGCTGCGCGCCCGGCTGAGGTCCCAGGAGATGAACGGCCCGGAGCGGCTGATCCCGGAGAACCGCTGACTCGGAACGCGGGTGACGCGCGTGACGCGGAACGCCGGCGGGCCGGACGCCGGTGACACGGAACGCCGGTGGGCCCGCACCCTCGAAAGGGTGCGGGCC
>NZ_JBHYXD010000037.1:0-13765 GCF_042751995.1 Streptomyces sp. NPDC059371
CCGGCCCCAGAGCCGGTCGCAGCGCACGCCCACGTCAACCCGGCCCCGGCGCCCGCCGCGACCACCGGTGACGACGGCGCCTACGTGACCCCGCTGGTGCGCAAGCTCGCCGCCGAGAACGGCGTCGACCTGGCCGCCGTCAAGGGCACCGGCGTCGGTGGCCGTATCCGCAAGCAGGACGTCGTCGCCGCCGCCGAGGCCGCGAAGGCCTCCGCCAAGGCTCAGGCTCCGGTCGCCGCCCCGGCCGCCGCCGCCAGGAAAGCCCCGGCCCTGGAGGTCTCCCCGCTGCGCGGCCAGACCGTCAAGATGACCCGCATCCGCAAGGTCATCGGCGACAACATGGTGAAGGCCCTGCACGAGCAGGCGCAGCTGTCCTCGGTCGTCGAGGTCGACATCACCAAGCTGATGCGGCTCCGCGCGCAGGCGAAGGACTCCTTCGCGGCCCGCGAGGGCGTCAAGCTCTCCCCGATGCCGTTCTTCGTGAAGGCCGCGGCCCAGGCGCTGAAGGCCCACCCGGCCGTCAACGCCCGGATCAACGTGGATGAGGGCACGATCACCTACTTCGACACCGAGAACGTCGGTATCGCGGTGGACTCGGAGAAGGGCCTGATGACCCCGGTCATCAAGCGCGCGGGCGACCTGAACATCGCCGGTATCGCCAAGGCCACCGCCGACCTGGCGGGCAAGGTCCGGGCGAACAAGATCACTCCGGACGAGCTGTCCGGCGCGACCTTCACCATCTCCAACACCGGCTCGCGCGGCGCGCTCTTCGACACGATCATCGTGCCGCCGAACCAGGTCGCGATCCTGGGCATCGGCGCCACGGTCAAGCGTCCGGCCGTCATCGAGACGGAAGAGGGCACCGTCATCGGCGTCCGCGACATGACCTACCTGACGCTCTCCTACGACCACCGTCTGGTGGACGGCGCCGACGCCGCCCGCTACCTGACCGCGGTCAAGGCGATCCTGGAGGCGGGCGAGTTCGAGGTCGAGCTCGGCCTGTAACCCGCGCCGCCGGCATACGGCACGCTGACACGGCACCCCCGTCCGGACCTCCGGGCGGGGGTGCCGTGTTTCCGTGGCACCCGGGTTCCCCCGGCCGCCGATCTTCCGCCGCACCCCGGATTCCGCGATCACATCGACGGCACGAATCCGGACTTCGCCCGGTACGAACCCGTACGGCCGGGAACACTCTGACAGCGTGTAAGTCTCGTCTCACCTGCGGGAAAGCGCCACCATGCGCCCCTCACCGACCGGGCCCCGGCCTTATTGTCTAAAGGTCAAGCCCCGGGTCCCGCCCGCCACCCGACCACCGCCCCTCATCGGGGCACTCCGTGCCACAGCATTGGATTTGCCCCTCCCAAAGGAGCCTTCATGACCGCGCCCGTCGTCCACTCGCTGCGCGAACAGATCCGCGAGCACATCGTGGAGGGGATCGTCAGCGGGCGCTGGAAGCCGGGCGAGCGGATCGTGGAGCGGCGGATCGCCACCGAGCTGGAGGTCAGCCAGACCCCGGTCCGCGAGGCGCTGCGCGAACTGGAGTCGCTGCGGCTGATCGAGTCGGCGCCGAACAAGGGCGTCCGGGTGCGCAATCTGACCGCCGCCGACCTGGAGGAGAGCTACCCCGTACGAGCCGGCCTGGAGGCCATCGCGGCGGAGCTGGCGGCCGGAAAGCTGGCGGAGGACTGCTCGGCCCTGGAGCCGCACGTGGCGGCCCTGTACGAGGCCGACCGGCTGGCCGACGGGACCGGTCAGGTCCGGCACACCGTGGGCTTCCACCGCGAGCTGGTCCGGGCGGCCGGGAACTCCGTCCTCCTGCACACCTGGGAGGGCCTGGGCATCGAGGTCTTCACGGCCCTGTCCATCCGCTGGCTCGGGACCGTGCAGCAGTCGTACGCGGAGGAGCACGAGGCTCTCGTGGACGCGTTCCGGCGGCGCGACCCGCTGATCGCCGACCTCGTGAAGGCACACGTCCTCGGCTGCGCCCCGCGTCCCTGAGACCCGCGCCCCGCGTCCCTGAGACCCGCGCCCCGCGCTCCCTGGGACCGCACCCCGCGTCCCCGTGGGGCGCCCGGACGGTACCGGCACCCTGCATCGAAGGTGCCCGGACGGCAGCGGCGCAGGGGAGCACACCTCCGCTCAACCGTGCTCCCACCTGCGAAAACCGTCGATTTTCAAGGCACCCGGTGCCTGTCTCCAAGGCACCCCGTGCCGACTTTCCGATCTGAAGAGGATTTCCCCCCGATTCCTTTGATCGATCATCGATCAGGGGGTTACAGTCCTCGACGGGCTCCCACAAGAGCCCGCCGCCCTGTCCTGCCATAGACCAAGGGCACCCCCCGAAAACCCCTTGCCGATGAGGGAACCCCCCTCCGCATCCGGAAGGCGGCGCAATGACCGACCCCACCGCAATCCAGCCGAGCGAGCTCGACCAGCTCCCGGACCGCGACCCCGAGGAGACCGCCGAGTGGCAGGCCTCCCTGGACGCCGTCACCCAGGCGGCCGGGCCGCACCGTGCCGCGTACCTGATGCGCCGCACGCTGGAGCGCGCCGAGGGCAACGGTCTCGCGCTGCCCAAGCTGCTTGAGACCGACTACGTCAACACCATCCCCACCGCCGCCGAGCCCGCCGTGGACGGCGACGAGGCGATGGAGGCCCGGATCACCGCGTGGAACCGCTGGAACGCGGCCGCGATGGTGACCCGGGGCGCGAAGCACGGCGTCGGCGGCCACATCGCCACCTTCGCCTCCGCGGCCTGGCTCTACGAGACCGGCTTCAACCACTTCTTCAAGGGCAAGGAGGGTGACGGGTCCGGCGATCAGCTCTTCATCCAGGGCCACGCCTCTCCCGGCATCTACGCCCGTGCCTTCCTCGACGGCCGGCTGACCGAGCAGCACCTGGACAACTTCCGCCAGGAGTCCGGCGGCAGCGGCCTCCCGTCGTACCCGCACCCGCGCCGGCTGCCCTGGCTGTGGGAGTTCCCGACCGTCTCCATGGGCCTCGGCCCGCTGTCGGCGATCTACCAGGCCCGCTTCAACCGCTATCTGACCAGCCGTGGCATCAAGGACGTCTCGCAGTCCCACGTGTGGGCGTTCCTCGGTGACGGCGAGATGGACGAGCCGGAGTCGACGGCCGCACTCACGCTCGCCTCCCGCGAGGGCCTGGACAACCTGACCTTCGTCATCAACTGCAACCTCCAGCGCCTCGACGGCCCGGTCCGCGCGAACTTCAAGATCGTGCAGGAGCTGGAGGCGCGGTTCCGCGGTTCCGGCTGGAACGTCGTGAAGTCGCTGTGGGGCTCGGCCTGGGACGAGCTGCTCCAGCTCGACACCACGGGCGCGCTCGTACGCCGTCTGCGCGAGGTACCCGACGCGCAGGTGCAGACGTACCAGACCCGCGACGCCGCCTACATCCGCCAGGACTTCTTCGGCTCCGACCCGGCGCTCGTCGAGATGGCGAAGCTGCTGAGCGACGACAAGATCGTCGAGTGCTTCCGCTTCTCCCGCGGCGGCCACGAGTCGCGCAAGGTGTACGCGGCCTACCGCGCCGCCGTGTCCCACAAGGGCGCGCCGACGGTGATCCTGGCCCAGACGGTCAAGGGCCACACCCTCGGCGAGGGCTTCGCGTCGAAGAACGCCAACCACCAGATGAAGAAGCTGTCGGCGGACGAGTTCAAGCAGATGCGTGATCTGCTCGAACTGCCCATCTCCGACAGCCAGTTCATCGACGGTGTGGTGCCCTACGGCCACCCGGGCGCCGACGCCCCCGAGGTCCGCTACCTCCAGGAGCGCCGCGCGGCCCTCGGCGGCCCGGCCCCGGCCCGCCGCACCCACGCCGTGGCCCCGCTGCCGGCCCCCGCGGACAAGACGTTCGCGTCCTTCGACAAGGGCTCCGGCACGCAGAACCTGGCGACCACGATGGCGTTCGTCCGTCTCGTCAAGGACCTGGTCCGCGACAAGCAGACCGGCCGCCGCTGGGTGCCGATCGTCCCGGACGAGGCCCGTACCTTCGGTATGGAGTCGCTCTTCCCGTCGCTGGGCATCTACTCCCCCAAGGGCCAGACGTACGAGCCGGTCGACCGCGACCAGCTGATGTACTACAAGGAGGCCAAGGACGGCCAGATCCTCAACGAGGGGATCACCGAGGCCGGCTCCATGGCGGACTTCATCGCCGCGTCCACCGCGTACTCCACGCACGGCGAGACGATGATCCCCTTCTACATCTTCTACTCGATGTTCGGCTGGCAGCGCACGGCCGACCAGATGTGGCAGCTCGGCGACCAGCTCGGCCGCGGCTTCCTCGTCGGCGCGACGGCCGGCCGCACCACCCTGACCGGTGAGGGCCTCCAGCACGCCGACGGCCACTCCCCCGTCATCGCGGCGACGAACCCGGCGGCGCTGTCCTACGACCCGGCGTTCGCGTACGAGATCGCGGCGATCGTCAAGGACGGTCTGCGCCGGATGTACGGCGAGGCGGCCCCGGGCGAGGACCAGGACGTCTTCTACTACCTGACCGTCTACAACGAGCCGATGCCGCAGCCGGCCAAGCCGGCCGGTGTCGACGAGGGCATCGTCAAGGGCCTGTACCGCTTCAACACGGCGGAGTCGGCGGGCCTGAACGTGGCCGCCGCGAACGCCCCGCGCATCCAGCTCCTCGGCTCCGGCACGGCGATCCACTGGACGCTGGAGGCCCAGAAGCTGCTCGCCGAGGAGTGGGGTGTGGCCGCCGACGTGTGGTCCGCGACCTCCTGGACCGAGCTGCGCCGTGACGCGCTGGAGGCCGACGCGGCCCTGCTGCGCGGTGAGGAGCGGGTGCCGTTCGTCCGCCAGGCGCTCCAGGGCGCCGAGGGCCCGGTGCTCGCGGTCTCCGACTACATGCGCCAGGTCCCGGACCAGATCGCGCAGTGGGTCGAGCAGGACTGGTCCTCGCTCGGTGCCGACGGCTTCGGCCTCTCCGACACCCGTGCGGCGGCCCGCCGCCACTTCGGCGTGGACGCGCAGTCGATCGTCGTCGCCGCGCTGGCGCAGCTCGCCCGCCGCGGCGAGGTCAAGGCGTCGGCCGTGAAGGAGGCCCGGGAGCGCTACGGCCTGTAGTGCCCGGAGGGTGAGACACGGGGAAGGGGTACGGCGGCCGCCGTACCCCTTCCCGGCTTTCCCGGCTTTCCCGGCTGTCAGCGGCGCCCGCTCCGCCTTCCTGGACGCCGGTGCCCTCTCGGCCTTTCCCGGCTGTCAGTGGTGCCCGGCATCATGAACCCATGCGTGCCGCTCGTCTGATCAAGATGGTGCTGCTGCTCCAGACCCGCGCGTCGATGACCGCCGCCGAGCTGGCGCGGGAGCTGGAGGTGTCCGAGCGCACGGTCGCCCGGGACGCGCAGGCGCTGTCGGAGGCGGGGATCCCGGTCTACGCTGACCGGGGCCGGGCCGGCGGCTACCGCCTGGTGGGCGGGTACCGCACCCGGCTGACGGGGCTGGCGCGGAACGAGGCGGAGGCGCTGTTCCTGAGCGGGGTGCCGGGGGCGCTGCGCGACATGGGTCTTCAGGACTCGGCGTCGGCGGCCCGGCTGAAGGTGTCGGCGGCGCTGCTGCCCTCGCTCCAGGACGCCTCGCGGTCGGCGGCGCAGCGGTTCCATCTGGACGCGCCCGCCTGGTTCAGCGAGCCGCGGACGCCCGAGCTGCTGCCCACGCTCGCGGACGCGGTGTGGGACGACCGCCCGGTCCTCGCGCGCTACCGGCGCGAAGGGGCGGAGGTGGAACGGACCCTCGAACCGTACGGGCTCGTGTTGAAGGCGGGGCTCTGGTATCTGTGCGCGCGGGTGGCCGACGCGGGGGCCTTCCGTGTCTACAGGATCGACCGGTTCACCGCGGTCGAGCCCGGCCCGGAGCGGTTCCGGCGGGACGACGGGTTCGACCTGCCGGCGTTCTGGGAGGAGCGGGCCGAGGAGTTCGCCCGGTCCGTCCTGCGGTCCGAGGTCGTCGTACGGCTGTCCCCCGAGGGCGTGCGGATGCTGCCGTACGCCCTCGGTCCCGCGTCGGCGAGGGAGGGGCTCGGCACGGCGGGCGCCCCCGACGGGCGGGGCTGGGTGACCCTCACCCTGCCGGTCGAGTCCGAGGAGGTCGCCCGTGGGCAACTGCGGGGGCTCGGGCCCGAGGTGGAGGTGCTCGCTCCGGCGGCTCTGCGCAAGCGCTGCGCCGAGGACGCGGCCGGTGCGGCGGCGCTCTACCGGTCTCCGACCGCTTGAAATCCGTAGGAACCCGGCGGTTTTACCTTCGGCATGTGCATGCATAACAATCTGCTCCGCTCCACGTGCGTCGCTCCCGCCCAGGCCCGATGCTGGACCCGTGATGGACGAGACGGAGTTCTGGGAGCTGGTGGACACGACCCGCGAGACGGCCGAGGGAGACCCCGAGGAACAGGCGGATCTGCTCGTCGAGCGGCTCGTCCAGCTTGATCCGGAATCCGTCCTCGACTTCGCCCGGCACTTCGAGTCCCGCTACAACCGCGCGTACCGCTGGGATCTGTGGGGCGCCGCCTGGGTGCTGCTCGACGGGGCGAGCGACGACGCCTTCGACTTCTTCCGGTGCTGGCTGATCGGCCAGGGCCGGGACGTCTTCGAGGGGGCGATGCACGACCCCGACACGCTCGCCGAACTGCTGGACGACTTCGACGAGGAGATCGACGGCGACGGCGAGGAGCTGGGGTACGCGGCCGACGAGGCGTACGAGCAGCTCACCGGTGCCGTCGCGCCCGCTCTGGGCATCCCGGCCGCGGCCGCCGAGCCCGAGGGCACCCCGCTCGAATTCGAGAACGAGTCGGCCGTCGCGGAGCGCTACCCCAAGCTGTGGGAGCGGTTCAGGGAGGACTGAAGGGCCGAACGGGCCAGTGTGCGTCAGGGCGTGCCCGTGCGGCTCCGGGGTACAGCCGGCAGCCGCGTCCGGTCCGCGGGGACGTACGCCCGCTGACCGTCGGCTCGCGCCGTGTGGTGCCGCGGGGCCGCGTTGGCCTGGTCCAGCGCGGACGCCGTGACCGCCGCCGGGCCGAGTACGACCGTGACCACGGCGCACACCACCGCCCACGGCCCCCTCGCCGCCGTCCACGCACCCAGCGCCGTCGTCAAGCCGCCACCGGACGGCTCCGCGGCCCGTGTGTCCTGCCCGCCCCCGGTGCGCCCCGCGTGCGCCCCGCTCCCCGCGCGGCTCGCGGGCCCCGTCCGACTGATCCTCATGATCCCCGCCTCCGGTCAGCGCGTACGACGCCGTGCGGCGCCCTACGTGGACGGTAGGGCGCCCGGCTCTGGGGACTCTGTGAGCCGCCGGGGATGCGCCTGTGACCGGCGGCGCCGGGCGCTCAGCGGCCCTGGATGCGGGCCGCGAGGTCGCGGATGTCGGGGAGGCGGGCGCTGAGGGCGGCGCCCGGGCAGCTCGTCATGAAGGCCGCGTCGTGGCCGGAGACGGTGGCGAGCACGGCGGCGGTGCCCGCGGCGTAGCGGCTGAGGCTGTTGCTGGAGACGAGACGGACCGTGCCCCGGGGGTCGACTCCGCCGAGCCCGAGCTTCCAGGCCACGAGACGGGCGATCGCGTCGGTCATCGCCTTCGGCACCCCCGATCCCTCCGTGAAGGTGCCGATCGCGGCGATCCCGGCGGAGCGGTGGTTGAAGCCCTGTGTGTGGGCCCCGGTGACGGGCCGGTCGATCCCGCCCGCGCGGCCCTCGTAGATCGTGCCGCAGCGGTCGACGAGGAAGTTGTAGCCGATGTCGTCCCAGTCCTTGGCGCCCGTCTGGCCCGCGTACACGTCACGGATGATGCGGGGCACGTCGGCGCAGTCGTAGCCGTTCGGCGTGTCGGTGTGATGGATGAAGACCGCCACGACACGGTCGTCGTAGCGGGGCGGCGGCTGCTTTCGCGTGCTCGCGGTGTCCAGCCACGTCGTCCGCGGCACGATGGGCGGCCTGGCGACGGGGCGGGGGACGGTGATCCGGGCCGCGACCGGGGGCGGGGCGGGGGCGCGGGACGCCGTGCGGTCCACCCCGGCCGCGCACATCACCAGCGCCAGGACCGCGAGCAGGCCGGGCGCGCATCCGAGGGCGATGAGGGCCGGTTTCGGGATCCTCAGCGGCGCACGCCGGCGCACGCCGGGCGGCACGGGCGCACGAGGGGCCCGAGCCGCCCTGCCGGTGCGCCTCTCGCGGACCAGGGGCCCCGGGCGTCCGTGCCGCCCGCGCCGGGACGCCCGCTCCCCACTCCGTATTCGAGGCCCCCGCGGATTCCGGAAGACACGCATGGAGCCACCCTGACCCGGATCCGCGCGGGCCGCGATGTGTGGTGTGCCACCTGGTGGAACCATCGGTCGTGTCCGGGACGTTTCTACAGGTCCACGGGTGTGTGGCCGTTTCCGCGGGCACCGAACGCGCGTGGCTGATCACTGGGCCCGCCCGGCGCGTACTAAGGGGCCCTAGAGAAAGGCGGCTCCGTGGACGTTCTCGACCTCCTGCTGGTGCTGGTCATCCTGGTCTACGCGGCCTCCGGGTACCGCCGCGGCCTGGTGGCCGGGTGTGTCTCGCTGGCCGGCTTCGTGGGCGGCGCCGTCATCGGCGTGTGGGTGCTGCCGTGGATGATGGAGCTGGTCACGGCGGGAACACCGGCGGCGACGGTCACGGCGGTGCTCACGGTGCTGGTGCCCGGGGTCGTGGGCCACGAGCTGGCCGGGCGGCTGGCGCTGAAGCTGCGCCGCGAGCTGGACCAGGGCCCGCTGCGGGTGGCCGACGGGATCGGCGGAGCCGCGGCGAACACCGTCGCCGTGCTGCTGGTGGCCTGGGTGGCGGCGAGCGTCCTGGGCGCGTCCTCCTCGACGGTGGTGACGCAGTCGATCCGCAACTCGGCGCTGCTGGGCGCCGTGCAGAACTCGATGCCGGAGACCACGCCGACCTGGTTCTCGCGCGCGACCTCGGCCCTCACGGAGGCGGGCTTCCCACAGGTCTTCAACCCGTTCGAGAACGAACCGGCGGCCGGTGTCGCCAAGCCCTCCGGGGACAGTGTCACGCCCTCCGCGACGAACGCGGCCAAGCTGAGCACCGTGAAGGTCGAGGGCGTCTCGGGCAACCAGGGCCGGGAGGGCAGCGGCTTCGTCTACGCCGCCCACCGCGTGATGACCAACGCGCACGTGGTGGCCGGGATCGACCGGCCGACCGTGCGGGTGGGCGGGGTCGGCCGCCCCTACCAGGCGCGGGTGGTGCTCTTCGATCCGCAGAAGGACGTCGCCGTCCTGTACGTGCCGGCGCTGAAGGCGCCCGTCCTCCACTTCGACGGGGTCGCCTCGCGCGGCGACTCCGCGGTGGTCGCGGGCTACCCGCAGGACGGCGGTCTCGACCTCCAGGCGGCCACCGTCGCGAGCCGCATCAACGCGACCGGCCAGAACATCTACAACACCGGCACCGTCACCCGCGAGATCTACGCGATCCGCTCGACCGTCCGGCCCGGCAACTCCGGCGGTCCGCTCCTGACGACGGACGGCGAGGTGTACGGCGTGGTCTTCGCGCGTTCGACCTCGGACGCCGAGACCGGTTACGTCCTGACGGCGCACGAGGTCGCGAGCGACGCCCGCAAGGCGGCCCACGCCACGGCCCGCGTGGACACGGGCGACCTCGTCACGTCCTGACCCGGGGCCCGTGTCCGGCCGGGTCCGCGGGCCGCCCCCCGGCGTACGCTCTGCGCGTGAGCAGCCAGCCGCCCGAGGCACCCGCACCGTCGCTGACCGAGCGCCGCAAGGCGGCCACCCGGCTCGACATCGCGCGCGCGGCGGCCGAGCTCTTCACGGAGCGCGGTCCGGACGGCACCACGGCGGAGGACATCGCCCGCCGGGCCGGGGTGGGGCCGCGCACCTTCTACCGCTACTTCCGCGACAAGCGGGACGCCGTGGGCCCGCTGCTCGCGGCGGGCGGCGACCACTGGCGTGCGCTGCTCGCGGCGACGGAGCCGGGCACGGCCCTGCCGACGGCGCTGGAGCGGGCGATCCGGGAGGCGCTGGCCGCCCCCGACGCCCACGCGGCGGAGCGGCTGGAGCAGACCCGCGCGCTGCTGCGGGCGGCCACCGGCGATCCCGCGCTGCGCTCGGTGTGGTACCGGGTGAACCAGGAGTCGGAGGAGCGGCTGGTCCCGGTGACGGCCCGGCTGGCGGGCAGCGGCGCGGACCCGCTGGAGTCCCGGCTGGCCGCCGCCGCGGCGACGGCCGCGATCCGGATCGCCCTGGAGTCCTGGGCGGCCACGGACGCACCGGCCGAGGGACCGGGTTCACCCGCCGAACTGGCCGTCCGCTGTCTGCGTCACCTCATGGCCGGCCCGCGCCCGTCGGGCACCGACGGCGGGTACCCGCCGGGGCCGTCGGCGGACCACGGGCGGGTCCCGTCAGGACGGTGAGAGCCGGTCAGAGCGGGAGTCCCATCAGGACGTCGTCCACGTAGGCGCCGTCCAGCAGGAACTCCCCGGGCAGGATCCCCTCGACGAGGAACCCCTCGGACTCGTACAACGCGCGCGCCGGGGTGTTGTGGCCGAGCACCCGCAGGGTGATGCGCCGGGCCCCCTGCCGGCGGGCCTCCTCGCGCGCCGCCCGCAGCAGCGCGCGGCCCACCCCGGCGCCGCGGGCCTCGTCGGCGACGGCCAGCCCGAGGATCTGCCGGACATGCGCGTTGCAGGCCAGCGGGGTCGGGAAGCCCAGCCGGAGGTATCCCACGAGGCCGCCGTCGAGCTCGGCGACGACATGGTCCCGGGGTCCGAACCGCTCGCTGTAGAAGGGTTCGTACGGCGGCCGGGGGCGCGGCATGACGGCGTGCAGCGTGGACCAGGTGTCGCGGTCGATCCGGCCGAGCGCGTCCTCGTCGTCCAGGGTGGCGGTGCGTATCCGCGGAGCTGACATACCGGTCACTGTACGGCCGCCGCGCTGCGGTCCTTTCCGTGAAGTCCGGGGCGGCGCGGGCAGGATGGACCCATGAGCGACTCACCGCTGTCCCCTGGTTCCCGCATCGCGATCGCCGGCGCGTCCGGCCTGATCGGTTCCGCGCTGGCGCGCTCCCTGAGCGCCGAGGGGCACGAGGTGGTCCGGCTCGTGCGCCGTGAGCCGCGTTCGCCGGACGAGATCCGCTGGGATCCGCAGCGGCAGCGGATCGACGCGGTGGGACTCATCGGCTGTGCGGCGGTGGTCAATCTGGCGGGGGCCCCGGTCGCGGGGCGGCCGTGGACTCGTACGTACAAGCGGATGATCCGGGACAGCCGGGTGCTCGGGACCGTGACGCTCGCGGAGGCGGTGGCCTCGCTCGACGAACCGCCGCGGGTCTTCGTCAACGGGAGCGCGATCGGGTTCTACGGTGAAACGGGCGACCGCGCGGTGGACGAGTCGGCGCCGCCCGGGGACGGTTTCCTGCCGTCCGTCTGTGTGGAGTGGGAGGAGGCGACCGCTCCCGCGCAGGAGGCGGGGGTGCGCACGGTGATCCCCAGGACCGGGCTCGTGGTGGCCCGTGAGGGCGGGGCCTGGGCGAAGCTGATTCCGCTGTTCAAGGCGGGTGCCGGGGGGCGGATGGGGAACGGGCGCCAGTACTGGAGCTACATCGCGCTGCACGACGAGGTGGCCGCGATCCGGCATCTCATCGACACGGAGTCGCTGTCCGGGCCGGTGAACCTGACCGCCCCCGACCCGCTCACCAACGGTGAGATCACGGAGGCCATGGGGCGGGTCCTGCACCGCCCGACCCTGCTGACCGCACCCGCCCCGCTTCTGCGGCTCGCCCTCGGCGGCATGGCCGAGGACGTCCTGGGCAGCCAGCGCGTCCTGCCCACCCGCCTCCTGGAGTCGGGCTTCACCTTCGCGTTCCCCTCGATCGAGGCGACACTTCGAGCCGCACTGGGCTGAGGAGCGGCGCCTCTCCGGGACCCCGGAGATTCCGGGCCTCTCCCCGGGCGGAGGCGAAGGCTCAGGACACCCCCGGACGGGCGCCTCCCGGGACGGGTTTCCGGTCGGTGCGCCGGCTTCGGGTGCTCGGACAGGGCTCGGCGGCCCGAGCGGCCGGGCTGGGCGCCGGGGTGCCAACGCCTCGCTCCTGGGCCGCCCGAGGCGCCCGGGTCGGTCGCGGCGGGGTCAACCACCCCCACCGGGCGGGCACATGCACCCCCCATGCCCCCGTGCACGGCCGCCGCGCGGCTTCCCCCGGGCGGCCGAACCTCGCACCCTCGATCCGAACTCGGGCATTCCAGAAGCGTGTTGGGGGCATGACGTCCCCACCGGCCGCGCAACCTCGAGGAGGGGCACGTGCTAGAGCCCGCACGCCACGCCACGCACACGGCGGAGATCACGGAAGACGTCGACGTCGTCGTCGTGGGAGCCGGTGTCGCCGGCCTCGCGGCCGCACGGCATCTGACCGGGGCGGGGCTGAGGACCGCCGTCCTGGAGGCCGCCCCTCATGTGGGCGGGCGCATGTCCACGGAGAAGGTGGACGGCTTCCGGCTGGACCGGCTCGGCCGGCTCCTGTCCACCTCGTACCCGGAACTGCGCCACACCCCGGGCCTGGGCGGCCTCGTCCTGTGCCCGTTCTCGCCGGGCGTGCTGCTGCACAGCGACGGCCACCGCCATCACACGGGCACGCCCAGCGCTCCCCGGAGCGCGAGGGGCGCACTCACCACCGCACGCGCCCTCGCGAGCGCCCCCCGGCTTCCGCTGCCCCGGCCCGCGCGCGGCACCACCCGCCCCGGACCGCTCGGCAGCCCCCTCGATCAGGCCCGTCTCGGCGCGGCCCTCGCGCGGCTCGCCGCCACCACGCCGGAGCGTCTGCTCGCCCGCCCCGACCTCACCGCGGCGAAGGCGCTGACCGCCCGGGGGCTTCCGGCCCGTACGGTCGAGACCTTTCTGCGCCCCCTTCTCGCGGCCCTGCTGTGCGACCCGGAGCTGCGGACGTCGAGCCGTTGCGCCGACCTCGCGCTGCACTCCTTCGCGACGGGCCGGCTGTGTCTGCCCGAAGGCGGCGCGGACGCGCTCCCGGAGCTGCTCGCCGCCGGCCTTTCGCCCGGCACCGTGCACACGGGCGTCCAGGTCACCGCCGTGTCCACGACCCGGGTCACGACGAGGGACCACGGCGAACTGCGTTGCCGGGCCATCCTGCTGGCGACCGGGGCCCGCGCCGCCGCCGGGTTCCTCCCCGGGCTGCACGTGCCCGCCTTCCATCCGGTGACCGTCCTGCACCACACCACGGACCAACCGCCGCTCACCGATCCGGCGCTGCTCCTGGACGCCGACCGGAGCGGGCCGGTGGCGCACACGGCGGTCGTCAGCCAGGTCGACCCGACCCGCGCGCCCGCGGGCCGCGCCCTGATCTCCTCGACCGTGCTCGGCACCCCGCCCGCCGCGGCCCATCTCGACGCGACGGTCCGCGCCCAGCTCGCCCGTCTCTACGGAACGTCGACGAGCCGCTGGGAACTGCTGGCGGTCCATCACGAGCCGGAGGCGGTCCCGGCGATGCCGCCGCCGCACGATCCGCGCCGCCCCGTGCGGCTGCTCGCGGGCCTGTACGTGTGCGGTGACCACCGGGACACCAGCACGGTGCAGGGTGCGCTGCACTCGGCCCGGCGGGCCGCCCACGCCCTCCTGACCGACCTGAACGTCCGCACCCCCACCCTGTCGGCCGAACCCCTGGAACCCGCCGCGGCCTGACCCACCCGCCCCCCGCGACTCCGGCCCGGGGCCTCATGACTTCGGCGCCGGGTCCCGCAACTCCGGCACGGGGCTCCGG
>NZ_JBHYXD010000037.1:13775-19561 GCF_042751995.1 Streptomyces sp. NPDC059371
ACCCACCCCCCCCCCCCGCCCCCCGGGCACCCGACCCGGCGGCCCCGCCCCCCCCACCTGGGTGCGCGCGCCCGCGTCCGCCGGCCCCCCCCCCCACGAGTCCCACGGGCCCACCGGGCCCGCGCCCTCCGAGGAACCCCGAAAGGGGACCCGAACCTCCGCACCACGAACCCCAGCTCCGGCGGGCGGGCCCCACTCCCGCCCGCCGGACCCGAGCCTCCGGCAGGCGAGACCCGCCCCGCAAGGCGACCCGGGCCGCGGACGGCAAACCGCGATTCCGGCGGGTGGACCCCGCCACGGCGGGGCGACCCCGGCTCCGGTGGGCCGGTTTGCGGGTGCCGGGGGCGGACTCCCGCCCCCGGTGCGCGCGTCGGGCTTCCCGGTCTCCGGTTCCCCAGGCCGGAGACCGGGGACGGTCCGCCGGGCCGGAGAGCGGGGGCGGGCCGGGCCGGAGATGCGGGGCCCGGCACGCCCGTCCACCCGTCCGCCCGGCACGACACCGTGGCCCCGCCGGGCCCCACCGGACAGGCCCCCGCTCAGCTCAGCGCGGCCACCTTGTCGCGGTAGCCGCGGACGGGAGCGGCGTCCTTGTACGGTTCGAGCCGTTTCTCGAAGTCCCGTACGTACTCGACGGCCCGCGCCGACCGCATCTCGGCCGCCTGCCCCGCGGCCTCCGCGCCGAGCAGACAGGCCTGGTCGAGCTCGCCGAGCCCGAGCCGCGCCGAGGCGAGCACCACCCGGCAGAACAGCCGGCTGCGGGCGTAGCCGGGCGCCCGCAGTTGCAGCGAGCGTTCGGCGTGCTGCGCGGCCGCCCGGAACTGCTGGAGGTCCCGGTGGCAGTGCCCGAACTCGTCGGCGAGCTGCGCCTCGTCGAAGTACCGGGCCCAGTGCGGGACCTCGTCGCCGGTCCGGGACGCCTCCAGCGCGCGCTCGGCCCGGACCAGGGAGGCCGTGCAGGCCCGCACCTCGCCGAGCACCCCGTGCCCGCGCGCCTCGACGGCGTGCAGCAGCGCCTGCACGACGTGCGGCCCCCCGGAGCCGAGGCCCTGCTGCGCGACCCGCGCGAGCTGCACGGCCTCACGTCCGTGCCCGAGGTAGACGGCCTGCCGGCTCATCGTGATGAGCACGTACGAGCCGTACACCCGGTCGCCCGCGGCCTGCGCCAGCCGCAGCGCCTGGACGAAGTACCGCTGCGCGAGTCCGTGCGCGCCGATGTCGTACGACGTCCAGCCGGCGAGCCGGGTGAGGTCGGCGGCGGCGGCGAACAGGTGGCGGCCGGTCTGCTCGCCGTAAGCGCCGCGCAGCATCGGCTCGGCCTCGTGCTCCAGATAGCGGACCAGTGCCTGGCGGGCGTGGCCGCCGCCGTAGGCGTGGTCGAGGGCGCGGAAGAGTTCACCGACCGAGCGGAGCGCGGCGATGTCCCCGCCGCTGACCCGCTGGCCGGGGCCCCGCTCGGTCCGGCCGCGCCGGGAGGCGGGTCCCCCCTGCTCGGGCGGCGCCGTGACCTTGGGCGAGGCCGGGCGGCCCTGGGCGGGGATGCGGGAGGGCTGCTCGCCCCGGGCCACCCGGTCGTCGGCCCGGCCGATCAGCCAGTCCCTGCTGGGCACGACGAGCCCGGCCGGGGTGAAAGCGATCTTGCGAAGCTCGGCGTGGCTTCCGGAGTCCTTGCGCCACAGGCCGCTGACGATGTCCACGGCCTCCTCGGGGGTCGCGGCGAATTCGAGCCCCGCGTACACGGGGGCGCAGGCGTCGAGCCCGAGGTCCTGCGCGCTCAGGCGCCGGCCGAGGCGGCGGGTGAACACCTCGGCGATGAGCGCGGGGGTGGTCCCGCGGGGCTGTTGGCCCCGCAGCCACCGGGTCACCGAGGTCTTGTCGTATCTCAGGTCCAGTCCGTGTTCGAGTCCGAGCTGGTCCACGCGACGGGCGAGACCTGCGTTGGAGAACCCCGCTTCTGCGATGAGCGCGGCGAGCTGTCGATTGGGCGTGCGCTGCGCGGGTCGTTCCGTCATCTGCGGTGCGGTCTCCTGCCTTCGGGTCTCCAGGGGGTCTCGGGGCGGCGCGAGAACGTGCTGGCGCCTCCCCGAGGCCCCCCTGTGCCCGGATTGCCTGTGAGCAGCCCTTATGGCCTCGTGAACGGCGCGAATGTAGCGGAGCGTGAGCACGTCATCGCACACATCGACATTCATTCATCCGATCGTGTGAGGATTGGCCGTCGGGCTGACGCGGTTCGGACGGACGTACAGTGGCGTGGGCGCGCCACGGACCTGACGAAAGGTTCCTTCGCGTGCCCCGCACGGGGATCACCACGTGCCCGAGGAAGCTTCTAGGGAGGCGCTTGCCGTGAGTGGGTTGCGGTTCGTCCGCATGGGATTCGGTGCCGAGGCCGTCGAGTACCAGGAGGCGTGGGACGAGCAGCGCCGTGTGCACACCGCCCGGTTCCTGGACGAGATCCCCGACACCTGTCTGCTCCTGGAGCACCCCCCGGTGTACACCGCGGGCCGGCGCACGGCGGACAACGAGCGGCCCCTGGACGGCACTCCCGTCATCGACGTGGACCGCGGCGGCAAGATCACCTGGCACGGTCCCGGCCAGCTCGTCGGCTACCCCATCCAGAAGCTCCCGCGCCCCGTGGACGTCGTAGCCCATGTACGCCGTCTGGAAGAGGCCCTCATCCGCACCTGTGCCGAGTTCGGCCTGGAGACGAGCCGGGTCGAGGGCCGCAGCGGCGTCTGGGTCCTCGGTGACGCCAAGGACCCCGCCCGGGGGGCCTCCGCGCTCGGGGGGCTCTCCCTCGACTTCGACCCCCGGCTCCAGGACGAGGAGTTCGACCCGCGGCTCAACGGCCCGGAGTACGCCCCGTCCAACGCCGGCCAGCGCCGCGAGGACCGCAAGATCGCCGCGATCGGCATCCGCGTCGCCAAGGGCGTCACCATGCACGGCTTCGCGCTGAACGTGAACCCGGACAACGCCTGGTTCGACCGGATCATCCCGTGCGGCATCCGCGACGCGGGCGTCGCCTCGCTCGCGGGCGAGCTGGGCCGCGACGTGACCATCGGCGAGGTCCTGCCGGTGGCCGAGAAGCACCTCAGGGACATCCTGGCGAACGCGGACCTCAAGCCGCGCGTCGTGGAACACACTCCGGCCTGAGCCCCGCGCCCCAGGAGGCGCGGCGCCCGCCCGGGCCTCGCGCCGCAGGGCGGAACGCCTCCGGGAATGCACCCCCGCTCCCGAAGGTTGCCCACCTCGGGGGCCGAGCACCGCACGGGCGTACCCTGGTGTACGCCGAAGAATCGAAGTTACAGGGAGCCGATGTGTCCGCAGTCGCACCCGACGGACGCAAGATGCTGCGCCTGGAGGTCCGGAACAGCCAGACCCCCATCGAGCGCAAGCCCGAGTGGATCAAGACCCGGGCGAAGATGGGCCCCGAGTACACGAAGATGCAGGCTCTCGTGAAGAGCGAGGGCCTGCACACGGTCTGCCAGGAGGCGGGCTGCCCCAACATCTACGAATGCTGGGAAGACCGCGAGGCCACCTTCCTCATCGGCGGTGACCAGTGCACGCGGCGCTGCGACTTCTGCCAGATCGACACCGGCAAGCCGGAGGCCCTGGACCGCGACGAGCCGCGCCGTGTCGGTGAGTCCGTCGTCACGATGGACCTGAACTACGCCACGATCACCGGCGTCGCCCGCGACGACCTGGAGGACGGCGGCGCGTGGCTGTACGCGGAGACGGTCCGCCAGATCCATGCGCAGACGGCGGGCCGCGAGGCCGGGCGCACCAAGGTCGAGCTGCTCGCCCCGGACTTCAACGCCGAGCCCGAGCAGCTCGCCGAGGTCTTCTCCTCGCGCCCCGAGGTCTTCGCCCACAACGTCGAGACGGTCCCGCGGATCTTCAAGCGGATCCGGCCGGGCTTCCGCTACGAGCGCTCGCTCAAGGTCATCACCGCGGCCCGTGACTACGGTCTGGTCACGAAGTCGAACCTGATCCTCGGCATGGGCGAGACCCGCGAAGAGGTCAGCGAGGCGCTCCAGCAGCTCCACGGGGCGGGTTGCGAGCTCATCACGATCACGCAGTACCTGCGCCCCTCCGTGCGCCACCACCCCGTGGAGCGCTGGGTCAAGCCGCAGGAGTTCGTGGAGCTCAAGGAGGAGGCCGAGGAGATCGGCTTCTCCGGCGTCATGTCGGGCCCGCTGGTCCGCTCCTCGTACCGCGCCGGCCGCCTCTACCAGATGGCCATCGAGAAGCGTGGCGCGTACGTCGCCTCCCAGGCGGTCTGATCCCCCGAACGGCACACGTTGCGAAAGGAAAGCGGTGGCACTCGGTGCCACCGCTTTCGTGTGAATCCGCGCACAAGCAACTCGCCCTTCACAACGGCCCGTTCACACCCTCCCGGGGCATCCCCGCAGTTGAACGCCGCATCAGGAACGGGTCAGGAAAACGACCCGCGGTATCAAGGTTTCATTGGTGTTTGACCGCTCGGTCACGTACTGGTAACACCAATCAGTGACTCTGGTTCCACGTCACACACGTCCCCGTCCGAGCCGTCGATCCCGAGGGGGGATCTCCATCATGCAGGCCGCGCCCGTACGCGCCACCGCGATTCCGTCGTTCACCGATGCACTGCGTGCCGTCGAGTCGTTGCTCATGAGCAGTGGGCAGCGCACCGCCCGCCGCAACGCCTGGACCTCCGTCCTGGAGGACCGCCGCCGCGCCAAGGACCGGGTCGAGGCGCAGCGCGTACTGGAATCCGTCATGCCTTCCTGAGCGGCGCCGGCCGGCGCCGGTCGTTCCCGCCACGGCAGCCGCCTCTCCGCTGCCGCGGCGCCGCTCGCCCGGTACTGCCGTCGTCGGCACTTCACGGGCCACGTAGACTCGTGGGCATGGCGAGGAAGGAACCCGCAGCGGACGCTGCGAACCCCGGGCGACTCAAGCAGATCGCTCAGACGTACAAAATGACCCGCAAGGCCGATTCCAAGATCGGTCTTGTACTCGCGGCTGTCGGAATTCTCACCCTTGGTGTCTTCCTCGCGATCGGCTTCTTGATCGGCCACCCTGTCTATCTCGGGATTCTCGGGCTTCTGCTCGCCTTCCTCGCGACGGCGATCGTCTTCGGACGCAGGGCCGAGCGGGCCGCCTTCGGGCAGATGGAAGGCCAGCCGGGCGCGGCCGCGGCGGTGCTCGACAACATCGGCCGGGGCTGGACCACGACTCCGGCGGTCGCGATGAACCGCAGCCAGGACGTGGTGCACCGCGCGGTCGGCAAGGCTGGCATCGTGCTGGTCGCCGAGGGCAACCCGAACCGGGTGAAGACCCTGCTGGCCGCCGAGAAGAAGAAGATGGCGCGGATCGTCTCGGACGTCCCGGTGCACGACATTCTCGTGGGCACCGGCGAGGGCCAGGTCGAGCTGAAGAAGCTCCGCACGACCATGCTGAAGCTGCCGCGTGTGCTCGCCGGCCCCCAGGTCACCGCGACCAACGACCGGCTGCGCGCGATGGGCGACCTGATGAGCAACATGCCGCTGCCGAAGGGCCCGATGCCCAAGGGCATGCGGATGCCCCGCGGCGGCCCCAAGAGGTGACGTTCGCGTCGGTCTGACCAGTCCTACGACGAATGGGGGCGCCCCAAACACCCCGCGCCCCCAACGTCGATAAACCCCCCCCCCCAACGCCGGCGCCCCGCGCCGCGCGGTGGGCCCCCCATCCCCCCACCCGGGGACCGGGGCCGCCCGCCCGCGGCGAGGGACGCGGGGCGCCCCGGGACGTCGTCGTCGGTCCGGGGCGGGTCG